>JAGLSW010000764.1 GCA_023135565.1 Candidatus Aminicenantota bacterium
CTACGATAGGGATAGGAGCTGGTCCCTATTGTGATGGTCAGATTCTTGTTTTTCATGATTTAGTGGGATTTACCGATATTTATCATCCCAAATTTGTCAGGAAATATGCGGACACCCATGGAGTTATGCGGGAAGCGCTTGAAAACTACATTAAGGATATCGAATCCGGCGGTTTCCCCGGCCGGAAAGAGAGCTATCATCTGAACAAGGATATAGAAGAATTTTTAAAATGAAAATAATTAAAACGATTGCCGCGGTTAAAAAAGAAACGAGAAAGCTCAAGGGCAAAACCTTCGGTTTCGTACCCACCATGGGCTGCCTGCACCAGGGTCATCTCAGCCTGATGGAACAAAGTTTGCGGGAGAATGACGTCACCGTGGTCTCTATCTTTGTCAACCCCACCCAGTTTGCGCCCAATGAAGACTTAGACAGTTACCCCCGGGACCTAAAAAAAGATGAAAAATCGTTAAAAGAACTGGGAGTTGATATATTGTTTTTTCCCGATGTAAAGGAAATCTATCCCGGCGGTTATTCAACCTATGTACAAGTGGAAGAGTTGTACAAAGTCCTGTGCGGCAAGTCGCGTCCTACCCATTTCAGGGGTGTGACCACCGTGGTTTTAAAACTATTTAATATCGTCGCCCCGGACAACGCCTATTTCGGCAGCAAAGACGCCCAGCAAGCTGTGATTATAAAAAAAATGGCGCTGGACCTAAACTTAGATGTAACCATCAAAGCCCTGCCTATTGTCAGGGACACGGACGGTCTGGCTTTATCTTCCCGTAATACTTATTTATCGGGCCCGCAGCGGGAAGCGGCTTTATGCTTACCGAAGGCGCTGCGGAAAGCAGAAGAACTCATCGCCGCCGGCCTGGAAGACGCGGCGCAAATCAAAACGGAAATCGTAAAAGAACTACAGCAGAGTAAATTAGTAGAAATAGATTATGTAGAAATAGTGAGTCTAAACAGCCTAAAAACCTATGAAAGAAGCGAAGGAACTATGGACATCGATGTGAATAATACACTTGTAGCAGCGGCTGTAAAGTTGGGCAAGACAAGACTCATCGACAATTTTATTTTAGGAGAAATATAAAATGTTGATACCTTTTTTAGTATCCAAGGTACACAATGCAAAGGTAACCGGGGCCAACCTCGAATATTCGGGCAGTATCACTATCGATCCCGAAATAATGGAAAAGGGTAATTTGAGGCATTTCCAGAAAGTTGATATATACAACATTTCTAACGGCGCCCGGTTTTCCACCTATGTAATCCCCGGCAGCAGCGGCACGGGAGAGATAGCATTAAACGGAGCGGCAGCCCGGATGGTTGCTATCGGCGATAGGATAATCATTGCTGCTTTTGCGTTGTTGGATGAGCGGGAGCTTAATTCTTTAAGTTCGGTTATCCTTATTATGGACGATAATAATAAGGTAGAGAGAATTATCAATGGCAAACTTTGAAAAAAGGGGGCGGCTCATAGGGTGCACCCGCCGGGTGCTTTGTTTTTTTCAAAAATTTTTCAAGAATTAATAAAAGGAGTAAAATATGGCTAACACACAAGGAAAAACCACAGACGAAATTTTTATGGAAGATCTAAAACAAGAGTTTATTGAGTCTGTTTCGCCAAAGCTAAAGGAAATGAAGCTTCTATTAGACCAGGACAATTTAGCTGATATTGCCAGGATTGCTCACGATATAAAAGGTACAGCCGGAGTTTTCGGTTTAGATGAAGGTACCGATATCGCCAAGGACCTCCAGAAAAAGGCCCAGGAAAACAATTTTGAAGAGACCAAAAGCCTGGTCGAAAGGCTGACGGTTTATATGAGAGAAAATGGCGTTGACATTTAACAGGCTGTCCGGGAGATCTCGGGGCGCTTGTATGCGTCCCCTACAGGTATTGTTACCGGTACTTCTCGACTTCTTACAATCGCGAAATGAGGTGAAAAAATGAAAAAAGTGTTAGGAATGGGAAATGCGTTGGTGGATATCCTGATCCGCATCGAAGATGATGAATTATTATCGCGGCTCGGTTTTCCCCGGGGCAGTATGACCTTAGTGGATATAAACAAATCGAATGATATCCTGGAACTCACCAAGAATATAAAAAAGACCGAATCTACCGGCGGTTCCGCCGCCAATACCATAAACGGGCTGGCCCGGTTCGGTGGCGCAGCCGGATATATCGGCAAGGTCGGCGAAGATGAATTGGGGAAGTTTTTTAACTCCGACTTAGTGCGAAATAAAATTACGGCCCGCCTTTTCAAAGGTAAAGAGCAGACCGGCCGGTGTGTCTCTTTGGTTTCTAAGGACTCGGAGAGAACCATGGCCACCTATCTCGGTGCAGCTATCGAATTGGAAGCAGCCGATTTATCCAGCGATCTTTTTAAAGGATATGATTATTTTCATTTAGAAGGTTATTTGGTGCAGAATCATGACCTGGTGAGAAAAGCCGTAGAACTTGCTAAAGCAGCCGGGAATGAAATCGCCGTGGACCTATCCAGTTTTAATGTAGTGGAAGAGAACCTGGATTTTTTGAAACCCATAGTTAAAGATTATATAGACATCGTTTTTGCCAATGAAGACGAAGCTGAGGCTTTCACCGGCATAAAGGATCCGGAAACCGCGTTAGCTGAAATCGGCTCAAAATGTAAGATAGCCGTAGTCAAAATCGGGGCTGAGGGTTCGTTGATTAAATCGGGTGGAGACTTTCACCGGGTGTCTGCTATAAAGGCTAAAGCGATAGATACCACCGGAGCCGGTGACATGTATCAAGCCGGGTTTTTTTATGGATTAAGCAGGGGTTATGGGTTGGATATATGCGGCAAAATCGGTTCTATTGCAGCCGGTAAAACGGTAGAAGTGATGGGAGCCAAAATGGGCGCTGAGAAGTGGCGTGAGGTAGAGGACGAGCTCGAGAAGCTAAAGATTTAGAATACTAAATTATTAAAAGCCCCGCGGCGCGGGAAACCTATAAGCTGCTTCGCATCTGCCGATTCTCGTAGTATAACACGCCGTTTAACAGAGGCTAAATGCCTACTTGATTATAATTGAAATGAGCGGTAAAGCTCTTCGAGACCGGCCAGCATCTTGGGCAAGTTGTAATTGTTCTCTACTTCCAGGTAAAGCTTGCGGGCACACTGCTCCAAATCAAACTTGCCCGATAACACTTGCGCTATTTTTTCAGCTAAGTCGGCGGGATCCTCATTGCGACAAAGAATACCGTTACCTCCCGCCAATATCTCCCTGTTGCCATAAGTGTCTGTGGCCAGCACGGGGGTCTTTAACAACCCCGTTTCCAACAGCACGATAGGCAGCCCTTCCCAACGCGACGATAACAAAAATAGATCGGCGGCTTTGACGATTTTGTATACATCATCCCGCTCTCCTAAAAAAGAGATATACTGCGATACCGATAACTCCCGGCTGTACTCTTTCATCCTGTCAAACTCAGAACCTCCGCCTACAAAAAGAAAACGCACTTCCCTATCCGCCTGTGCCAGCCGGTCTTTTATTAGAGATATGGCTTTTAACAAAATATCGTAACCTTTCTGAAAATCGAAGCGGGCCACGGTGACAAATAAAAAAGCACCGGCAGGGAAATTCAACTCTTTTCTTAATTCCTCTTTCGATTGACGAATAGCGCGGACACCGGTAAAATCTATGCCGTTGGTCAGGTAGGTGGTATTTTTTAAACGGTACTTTTCCTGCAAAAACCGTTGATCTTCCTTTGAGACTGCTATAACTTTATCGGGCTTTTTCAAGATCATCTTCTCGAGAAAAAACCGCAGGGTATATTTTATTTTATCGCTGAACCGCCCGGAAAATTCATACTTGTGGATGTGCAGGCCGTGCGCAGTGAAGATTATGGGGATACCGGGTGCGGACGCCGTCCGTTTGAAAAAAAAAAATAGTGGGCGCAGGTGGTGGATATGCACTAAGTCGGGTTTCCCGGCCAAAACATAACCGGGATCATACCCGCCGGGAAATATTTCCACATTGTCAAGTTCGGCGAACTTCCCCGCCGCATTCCCGGGCTCGGCAAAAACGGCGAAATCGATACCTTTTATCCCTTTTACTAATTGATAAATGTGCTCGATACCACCGCCTACAGTAAATCGATCGGTTACAATATGTATACGCATGATAAAGTTCCTTGCCTCCGGCAGCCCCACGCGCGTGGGGTGGCGTTAAGC
>JAGLSW010000765.1 GCA_023135565.1 Candidatus Aminicenantota bacterium
TTTAAAAAAGCGAGAAGCGCTATCATTACCACTACAGGTATCGTTCTCAGCCCTCCCGACTTCTAAAAATGAGGGGTTTTTATTTCTCGGACTTACTCTAAACTGCCCACCTCTTTCTCTACTTCTTCTAAAATCTCGCAGGACTTGACCAGTTCTTGCATCCTGGTATGATCGGGGTAAAGGGGCCTGTCGATTTCAAGATAATCGACGTATTTACGGATCACCTCTTTTGCTTTGCCGACGCCGGCGCCGAATTTGAAATCCCGCATGTCCAACGCCTGGGCCGCTGCCATAAATTCGATGCCCAATATGCCGTAAGCATTATCCAAAATCTGGAAGTTCTTAATGGCTGTGTTCATGCCCATGGAAACAAAATCTTCCTGGTCAGCCGCGGCGGGAATAGACTGGACGGAGGCGGGGGCGGAAAGAATACGCTGCTCGACGATCATCATATCCGCGGTATACTGGCTCAACATCAAACCGGACATCAAACCTCCTCCTTTAGTCAAGAAAGCAGGCAAACCAACGCTTAATGCCGGGTGATTTAACCGGTTCATGCGCCTTTCGGACATGACACTAACCATGGTAACGGCAATGCCGGCCATGTCCATGGGCAGAGATACCGGCGAACCCTGGAAATTAGCTCCCGATAACTGTATTTTTTTATCCGGGAAAAAAACAGGATTATCACCGACGCCGTTCAACTCTATTTCTACCTGGGAACGGGCATAGGCCAGGGCGTCATGAGCGGCGCCGATGACCTGGGGCGTAGAACGCATGGAATATGCATCCTGCACTTTGCATTTTATCTTGCCTTCGACCAGATCGCCGCCGGCAATTAATTTGCGGATGGTTTTGGCGGTTCTCACTGCTCCTTTAAAACCGCGCACCTCATGCAGCAGGGGGGTGTAAGGTTTCATGTTGGCTTTCAGGGCTTCTAAAGACATGCAGGCTGCGATTTCGGCCTGCTTTAGCCAGCGGTTGGCGTCATAAAGAAATATAGCGCTCATGGCTGTTAATAAATTAGAACCGTTAATGGTAGCCAGTCCGTCCCTGGCTTTCAGACCGGGTATGGGTATACCGGCTTTTTCCATGGCTTCTTTCCCGGGCAGTAATTCATCCCGGTAATAAGCTTCCCCTTCGCCCATTAACAGCAGCGCGATCTGCGACATGGGGGCCAGATCCCCGCAAGCGCCTACGGAACCTTTCTGGCAGACACGGGGCGTGACGCCTTTATTCAACATTTCGACTAAGGTCAAGGGGATATCGGGACGGCAGCCGGAATGACCTTTGGAAAGCACATTGATCCTACCCACCATGGCCGCCCTGATATATTCTTTGGGCGCGGGATCGCCTATGCCCGCGGCATGATTATAAATTAAATATTTCTGGAAATCTTTTACCTGATCATCGTTTAGTACGACTTCGGAAAATTCCCCGATACCGGTGTTAACTCCATACATGATCTCACCGGCCTGGATTTTTTCTTCCAGCATGGCGCGGCATTTTTTGATCCGTTCTAAGGCTTCCGGGGGAAGCTCGACTTTTTCTTTGTTCCTGGCAATCTGTACCACTTTTTCGATGGTTAACCCGGAACCGTTTATAACTATGGCCATTTTTACCTCCTGGTTTTAAAAATTTATGCCATTACGCGGCGGTAATGAACCACATACTTTACACCATTCGTGTTCTTACCGTCAGGTGGCTTTTTTAGAAAAACGTTATCTTTCAATTTCCTCTTTTTTAGTAGGGTGCAGCTCGTAGACGGCGAATTCTTTACATCTTAATATCTACAAAAAATTATATCACAAGACTGTTTTTATTTCAAACATAACCAAAATTGTCCAGCAATTCTAAAATCTTGAGGACATGTTCGCCTATAGCTTCCCGGTAAAAAGCAGCGACTAACAGGCTTCTTTTATTATCGCAAATACCCCGGAAAGAAGAGACGACGCCACCTGGCCTCTCTTGTTGTTTACTGCGCTCCTGATCCCTTTCCTGATCCTGTCGTCCTCCGACAACCGGCGGGCTTTCTCTTTGGCTTCGCGGTATTCTTCTCTTTGCTCGAAAACCAAACTGTAAAGCCGGCAGGCATGGAGCAAGCCGATCAGTTTCAGATTCTTTTCGCCGGGCTGCCTGTGGTGGAGTAAAATCTCGCGCAGCTTTTGTTCGGTATGCTTCAGCGGCGTGTCGAACCAGGGCCGGTATCTTCCTCCGCGGCGAAAACTCCAGCCGGGTTCATCATCATCTATTTTTCTCAACATTCCTTTGGTGAGCAGCTCCTGTGTTATTGAGACTTTGAGCGATTTTTTCCCTATTTTGGGCAGCCAATGAGCTACTTTCTTTTTTTTTTTGGAAGCGGAAATTTTCTTCAAGGATTTGTCCAGGATAGAATCACCGGTAGGGTCCTCATCGAGGACTTTTACACGATCCCCATCTAATTCGAGTTTGCCCCGGTCTTCCAGTTCATAGAGCACCGCTCCGGCCAGGCCTAATTTGATGAGCGATGCCTTAATCAAGGGGACGACGCCTTTTTTTTCGTCGATAGCAAACAATAGTAGTTCTTCAGACAGGCGTAATTCTTTCATGAAAACTTTACCTCCGGTTAACTTATTATTTACGAAAAAAAAGTAATTTATGTTTAATGCCTGGCCCCTGGCACACTGGATAGTTGATTTTTTTCGTTTGAGGGAATAGGAAAACCGGAACCTCTAAGAGAAAACCTTTCCGGTTTTTGGTCTCGTCGAATCGACGATACCAACCGGCTGGTTTATGCTGTGAGTAACGAATTTTTGCATTTATCCGGAAATACTTTCAATGGGTGTTATTTCTTCTTTTGTCAGGTATGCTGCGTATTCGAGACAGGATAAAACGTCCCGCCTTTTAATCGTAGGATATGAGTGCAGGAGGTCGTCGATGGAATCGCCATTCGCCAGCATCTGCACAACTTGATAAACAGGAATACGAGTTCCTTTGATACACGCTTGACCATGACATATCACCGGGTTTACCGAAATTTTTTCGAACCTCATTTTACTTTTCCTCGAGTCAAATTTAAAGCATCGTTATGTATACATTATATACACATATAGAATATACACAAAACCTTCGCTTCTGTCAACTATGTCCGATATGAAATTATTTTTTGCATATCCGTCGGTCCGGGGGGGATAATATCGAACACCGGACAAAGAATATCGAATATCGAAAAACGAGTATCGGCCACAGCCCCAGGTTGTTACTACAACCGATCCTATTAC
>JAGLSW010000766.1 GCA_023135565.1 Candidatus Aminicenantota bacterium
GCGAAGCGGCTTAACGCCACCCCACTCGCGTGGGGCCGCCGGAGGCAAGTCGTAAAGGCTTTTTGAACATTGTTCGTCGACTTGTTCATGAGAGCAGCCTGACCCGCGTAAACACATAATCCAAAGGCTCCTTCTTTAATGTGACCCGCCAATAATCACTGTTACCCAACTGCTCCGGGGTATGATCGCCAAAATTGAAATATTTCTCCGTTCGCCTCTTATCGAACCAATATACCAGTTCGATATTACCGTCGCAAATCTCTATGGCATTCAATCCATTCCTGTCGATGCAGCAGCCGGAATTAAACACACAGGGCACTAGCGTGTCCCGGCTGTAAAGAGGACCGCTGCCGGTTTCTTTTCCGTCGATTAATTTTCGCAGTTCCTGTTTGTCTTTTCTTATTTTTTCTTCCAGTTCTTGCTGTTGGGCCGGTGCGGCCGCGGGGTAGGCGCGGCAGTTTTTCTCTATCCTGAATTTTATACTGTCTATGGTGGATAAAGATTCGAATAAAGGCCGGTGAGTATGGCCGATCACGGCCAATATATTCTTTTTCCCGGCAAAGGCATACACCTTCTCCTCGAGGCGGTACCTTTTTTTTGAATTATAAGCCACGGAATAGTTCTTTAACCCTAATGGGTAGGAAATATAGCGCACTACAAAAGCCGAAATGGGCTGCATAAACTTGGGGATAAAACCGGCTTGATGGCCATGAAATATAAAAAGTATATTGCCGGAAAAATCCAGTTTTGCTGCTTCCACAATAGGGAACCTGAGACGAAACTCCTTCTCCCGGTACAAATTGTAGTCATGATTGCCCACTATCCGCACCATGGAGCGGCGCCGGCAAAATTTATCGAACATATCGTAAATCCCCTGCCGGCGGCTCAAGATACGCGGCAAAGAAAATTTGTGCAGTTCTTCGATGTCTCCATTCAAAATTAGAACAAAGTCCCGGGAATAATAGTGCTTTAAAAGATCCAAAAAGAAATCGCCGTTATGAACAAAATCATCCTTTTTCCCACCATCGCCCATATGGGTATCGCTGAAAATAACGATTCTATCTTTTCGGGTAATTTTCCGCGCCGGGGCGCTGTTATACAGGTTTTCCAACATTTTTTTTCTCGTTCATAAGTGTTTTTTAGTCGCAGCCCCCGGGGGGGAGGGCGTCCCCGCCGGGGGCTAACGGCGCCGTTTGCTGTTTTGATACCGGCTAATCGCCC
>JAGLSW010000767.1 GCA_023135565.1 Candidatus Aminicenantota bacterium
AAACTTTTTCAAAAGTTTGGCCCCCGGCAGGGTCGCCGAAGGCAAAGAAATTAAAAGAAAATAAAAATGACTAAAACAAAAAAAATTGCCATTTGTGGAGCCGGCATCATGGGGCTTACGGCCGCCCATGAATTATTAAGGAAGGGCTTCGACGTTACTATATTTGAGAAAGACGACCGGGTAGGTGGTATGTCTGCTTCTTTTGATTTCGACGGTTTAAAGATCGAGCGGTACTATCATTTTTTTTGTAAGCCGGACGCCCCGGTTTTTGAGATGTTGGCGGAGTTCGGTCTTTCCGGGCGATTAAAGTGGGTAGAAACCAAAATGGGTTTTTTTTACCGGGGCGAGCTTTTTAAATGGGGCAACCCTATTGCTCTTTTACTGTTCCCGCACTTAGGTTTTTTGTCGAAAATTCGTTTCGGCTTACAGGTATTTCTTTCTATCAGGCGGAAGAACTGGGATAAGTTAGACAGGGTAAGCGCCCTTCGTTGGATTAAAGATTTTACCGGTGAGAAAACCTACGAAGTATTGTGGGAAAGTTTGTTGGATTTGAAATTTCACCGGTATAAAGACCGATTGTCTGCTGCCTGGGTAGGGCGGCGGTTGAAGCGGGTCGGTTTATCGAGAAAAAATATTTTGACTGAAGAGTTGGCTTATTTGGAAGGAGGTGTGGAAGTGCTGCTCGATGCCCTAACAGCGCGGATAAAAGAACTGGGCGGCAGGATTTTTTTGAATGCCGAAGTCACCCGGATCAGCCGCGGAAAAGAAACCCTCAGTCTAGCTGTAGATGACCGGGAGTTGTCTTTCGATAAGGTTCTTTCTACCATGCCGCTGCCTTATATTCCCCGAATGGTTCCCGGGCTGCCCGGCGGGGTGCTGGAGAAGTATAAGCAGTTGGAGAATATCGGCGTCGTTTGTGTGATCTTGAAGTTGACCGGGTCTTTGACGGAGAATTTCTGGTTAAATATAAGTGACCCGGAGATCGCGCTGCCCGGCATCATCGAATTTTCCAATATTCGTCCTTTGCCTGACAAAGTGGTTTATTTTCCTTTTTATTTACCCCGCGACCACGGGAATTTTTCCAAATCCGACGATTATTTTCTCGCGGAAGTTAAAGCTTACTGTAAAAAGATCAACCCTAATTTTGAAGAGAATTGGGTTTTGGCTGCCGGGGTTCACCGTTATGAATATGCCCAGCCCGTGTGTCCGCCCGGATTTTTGGGAATGCTGCCGCCCATCGAAACCGGGTTAGAGGGTTTTTACGCGGTAGATACTTCTTATTATTATCCTGAAGACCGGTCTATTTCCGAGAGCATCCTGATGGGCAAAGGGGCGGCGAATCTTCTTTTAGGAGACAAAAAATTGCAGCAAGAGGGGCAAAAAAAATACGTTACACTAATGCGTTTAAAAACCGCGAAGCGCTGATCACCCGGATTTCATCACTCATGAAATCGACATCCTCTTCCATCACGACCTGGAATAAAAACGGGATATCCATTCGATCCGAAAAATATTTCAAATGTTTGGAGACATTTTTCCCCGACCGTTTTACTTCTACGGCAAACCAGGGTTTTTCGCCCACAGTGATAATAAAATCGATTTCCCTGCCTTCCCTGTCCCTGAGAAAATAAACTTTGGTGTTGTATCCTTCGGTATCGGTCAAAAAATGACAAAACTTCAACAGGTGAGAAGCCACGATATTTTCAAGTTTTGCTCCTATATTGTCTTCGATTTGGGACCAGTCCCAGAGGAATAGTTTCGGCATTTTTTTTAGTGATTTTACCGGGCTGCGGGAAAATGGGTAAACCCGGAAATGGTAATAGAAATTTTCGAGGATTTCCAACCAGCGCTGTATGGTTTTATGGGAGACAGACAAATCCTCCGTCAGAGAATTCACGGACAGTAGTGACGCCACCTTACCGGGCAGGTTGTCTGCCAGTACCTGGAGGCTCGACAATTCGCTAATAGTTTCTAAGTCGTTAATATCTTCCCGGGTAATACGTTCCAGGCGCATATGGTGCCATCTTCTCAGGGTCCGTTCGTTTTGTTTCAACAGCGGCTCAGGAAATCCGCCAAATTTTAGCAGGAGATTAAAAAATTCTATCCCGCTTTTAGCAGTAGGTGGAATCTCCAGTTCCTTCATGACCTGGATTTTTTTTTTTGAATTCATAAGTTCAGCGAGCGAAAAAGGATGCAGCCTGTAATAATAATCTCTACCCATCAAAGAGTCTCCGCCTTTGCGGAAAACATTTAGCCGGGCGCTGCCGGTAACCAATAGCTTAAACCGGTCTTTTTTTTTATCGAAAATACCTTTGATGAAGTTTTTCCAGTGTTTGTATTTGTGAATTTCGTCGAGAATGATCAATTGGCTGTCCGGGCTGAAGCGAAGATCTAATATTTTTTTCCTGTCTTCGCCGAAGTCCCAGTTCAGATAGGTAATATTAGAGAATTTTTTCCCGACGATATCCCGGGCCAGGGTGGTTTTTCCCACTTGCCGGGGACCGCTCATCAGTACCATTTTTTCTTCCAGGTCTTCGAACACATAATTGAAAAGGTATCTATTTTCTATCATATTTGCTCCTTAAAAAAAACACGAACAAATTATACCACACTCCAAAAAAATGGCAAACTTTTTGGAGTCCTCTCCAAAAAAGTCGTGTTTTGGGGGATTTTTTTTGAACTGTTGGCAGGGTGATTTTTTTCTCCTTTTGCCGGTCGCTGCAGCCCTTGAGAAAAATATTTGTTTATTGTTGATAAATTTGGCAAATGTGATTATAATAGATTATAACGAATTGCCGCAGTAAAGGCCGGAGGTGATCTTTTATGAAGAAAAAAGTATTTGTAGGCCGCGAGAATGAGCTGGAACAATTTAGACAGGCCATGCGCAAGCTGCTGGAAGAGCAGCAGAAAGAAGAGAACTGGGGCAATACTTTCCTGGTTTGCGGAGTGGGCGGGATGGGCAAAACCACCCTGTGCGAAAAATTTAAAGAAATTACGGGAAACGAATTCCCCGGTGTGGGGATCATCAGTATAGATTGGGACTTGTGCAAAAGCCGGGGTTCTACTTTTACGCCCGAAGAGTTGTTGGACACGGTTGCGCGTGAGTTTAAAGGGTCTTTTCCTAAAGAGATGAAGCCCTACCTAAATGCCAAAAAAGACATCCGCAAAGTACAGGAACAGGTCGAAAAACTGCTGGAACAAAAGCGGCAGGCTTTAGGCCCGGTTTCCGAACTGGCCGGTGAAGCAGCGGCAGTTACAAGCGGCATTCCAATTTTAGGCACGGTGGTTAAGACAAGTTTGGGATTGATCGGAAAAGCCTTGAGCAAATCAAATGTGAAGTTTTTGAAAGAGAGAGCCGGGGTGAGCGAAGAGAAGCTGCTGCTCTACACCGACCCGCATATCGCCCTGGCTCGCCACCTGCGGGATTGTATCCACGCTGTTACGGGCAATAAAAAGAAAAACAAAATACTGCTGCTTTTCGATACTTGCGAATTAATCGTTTACGTGGAACAATGGTTTACCGACCATTTCCTGATACCGCTAATGAATGGGAACCGTGATGTCGCACTGGTTTTTTCAGGGCGCTATTATCCTTATGCCCAGCGCACGGTAGTGATAGACGGCAGGGCCATCGACATTCGCGGCATGGCCGACCGCATGTCTTTTCCGCCGCAGGTGATCGACATGAAGCTGTTCAGCCGCCCCGATATAGAAAAATACCTGCGGGAATCGGGCTGTGACGGCGGCGAAGACAAGGTGGCCGACTTTGTGCAGTCATATTCCCGCGGAGTGCCTTTTGCGGTTGACCTGCTGACAAATGCTTTGCAGAGAATCGGCCCGGATTGCATCTTGCAAGATTTTGCCGGGGCGGATTTTGAAAAACAATTAAAAGAAGCCGAATCCAATGAAGAAGTGATTCGCTGCGTATCGCGGCGTTTCCTGAAATACTGCCTGGATGAAAGGGGGAACAGTTTAGACCGGCAGCGGATTTTTAGCATCGCGGTTTTGGGCGATACCGGCCCGGAGATTTTAAGAGAGGTCTGGCAGGTAGGGAATAGCGGTGCAGTCCTGGAAGAACTGCAAGCCAAATACGCGCTTTTTACCGGCAGAGGCAAGCTGCACGATGTGGTGAAAGATTTCCTGGTGGATCATATATTGGAAGATGACAGCCTGCGTTTGGAGACTGCCGCGCCTTTTGCTCAAAAAGCGCTGCCCCTGTACGAGAAAAAGTATGCAGCGGAATGTGAAGAGGAACCGGTGTGGGCAGAGCGGTTCCGCGAAGATATCTGGAAAGAGGCGCTGCTGCATTTGATGAACGTTAAGACCTGGATCGACCCCAATGAAGCGGTTGATTTTTTTATCCGGCGCGGCATCGAGTTGTTTCTTTTTAGTCCTGCCTTAGTGCGGCAGATGAAGGGGCTTTTGGACAGGTTTTTAAAATTGGAAAATGTGGTGCGGCGCAGGAAACGGCGCAAAATAAACGCCCTGATTGAGGCTTTGGATGCTTTTAGTTGGACTATATGGTCCGATAAAAAGCGAGAAGGATTAACCCAAGTGCTTTCTTTTTGCCGGGAGGCCTTAGATGACTGGGAGTTGGACCCGGTTCATCAGGCAGTTATCCAGCTTCTCAAAGGCCGCACTGAGTACCTGCAAAAGAATTACGACGCCGCTTTAAAAACCCTGTTAGAACAGGTAGACGATACCCGGTTCGACAAAAGTTTGAAAGACAGGTTAGCCGAAGCCTTAGATGAAGTGGGGACAAAATTCTGTTTAGATGAGAGCAATAGTTTTTTCTTTTCCGGGAAAGCGTTACAGGCTTTCGAGAAGGTGGTGCAATTGAACGACAAAAAATCATCCTATTTGTACCACCTGGGTGCGATGATCTATTTAAGCGGCAATCCCCAAGAAGCCCTGTCTTATTACTTGAAAGCGATAGAATTAGACCCAAAGAATAAATATATGATAAATGGTTTAGGCATTGTTTACCGGCAATTAGCCGATTACGACAAAGCCATCGAAATGTATGAAAAAGCGATAGCCCTGGATGCAAAATATGCTTCGCCTTACAATGGCTTAGGTGCGGTTTATCAGACCTTTGGAGAATACGATAAAGCCATCGCGATGTATGAAAAAGCGATAGACCTGGATGAAAAATATATTCCCCCAATCAATGGCCTGGGATACCTGTATCTTTGCCGGGGGCATTACCGGGAGGCCATTCCCTACCTGCTAAAAAGTATAGAAATCGAACCGCATATTGTTACCTACGTGAATTTAGGCATTGCCTATTATAGTCTGGATGAAGTAAAAAAGGGCAAAGATTGTTTTGAAAAAGGGCTGTCCTGTAAGCATAAGGGCGAGAATCTTTACGATCGCTTGAACGAAGTAACCGCACTTTTAGGTTCAGAAAAAAAAGATGAAGCGTTAAGTCTGCTGGGAAAGATCGCCGAGAAACCTCTGCCGGGAGGTCTTTTGAAAGACTTTTTTACAGATTGGAATATCCTCGCCTCCGCGCCCCACCCGCCCCCGGGCAGCGCCGATTTTATTACACAAGCGCGGCACATGTTGAAATATGAGGAAAAGGATTAATTTTTATTTTTTTGTTGAAATCGCAACCTTTTTCTAATAAAATATAGTTGAGAGCAAGACGAAACTTGTTCTCGAAAGATAGATTACGGAGTCAAACTATGGCTACATTAAACGAAACACTAAGAACGCTGCCGGAAAACGCCAAGCAGGAGGTGATCGATTTCGCGGAATTTATAGCGCAAAAGTACCGGAAAAAACAAATAAAAACCGCTGCTTCCACCAAAAGGGTATTAAGATTTGCCGGGGTCTGGAAAGACATGAAAGAAAAGGATTATCAAGGCTTAATAGATGATGTCTACGCCAGACGGGAAAAAGCCTTCTCACAAAGACGTAACACATTTCTCAAGAATCAAAGAAATCGAAATTTTTAACTGGAGTCTTTAATATTTAAGGAGAAATTAAATGACCGGTAGAATGCAAGGTCGAAAAATAACCGTGGAATTCGATGTAGGCGAATATAATCCCGATATCATAGATTTTCTTACCCTATTGGACATCACGTCAAAAAGTAAAGCAGGCGACCGGGACATAAAAAATCTATCGGATGAGATCGGTAAAAACTGGTGGGCAGAGAATAAAGAAAAACTGTTAAATGAAAGCCATCATTGAAAATGAGGAAAAGGGGCCAGGCTAATTTTTTCCTGACTCCAATTTTTTTTCGCAGGACTGACGAACCCTGATCGTACAGGAAAAGGTTGCCTAATCGTAAAGTTTTGCCATTTCCCGGCAAAAAATTTTTTTTCAAGCCTGGAAACTGTTTGTTATAGAGCGCTTACAGGGCAAAACAATATAAACGATTATTGATTGACCGGCCAAAATTCCCCTCTTCGAGAGGGGTGGCGCTGAGGGGCTTTTT
>JAGLSW010000768.1 GCA_023135565.1 Candidatus Aminicenantota bacterium
AAAAGTTTGAACAAAACTTCTGTTTAGGGGGAACTTAAGGTGAGGCAGCTTTCAGCTTCCGGCACTTGTAATTCAGCGCAGATATTGATATAATTCCACGATGCAAGATATTCTAAATCGAAAATTTCAAGGCTTTGCATTTATAAGAGGAGATTTGCGATGAAAAAAGATGCGAAAATCTATATTGCCGGGCATAAAGGACTGGTAGGCTCCGCAATCAAAAGAAAACTGGAAAACCTCGGTTTCTCTAACCTTATCGCCAGCGACGTCGATGACTTCGATCTACAAAGACAGGTGGAAGTAGAACAATTCTTCGAAAAAGAACGGCCCGAATACGTTTTCCTGGCCGCGGCGAAAGTAGGCGGCATCCTGGCCAATAAAACCTACCCGGCGCAATTTATATACAGCAACCTTTCCATAGAAGTGAACGTCATCCATGCGGCATATAAATACGGCGTGAAGAAACTGCTTTTCTTAGGCAGTTCTTGTATCTATCCCAAGTTCGCGCCCCAACCCATGCAAGAAGACAGCCTGCTGACTTCACCCTTAGAACCGACCAATGAAGCTTACGCCATTGCCAAAATAGCGGGCCTGAAAATGTGCCGCTACTATAATGAACAGTACGGCACTAATTTTATCTCGGTCATGCCCACCAATCTCTACGGCCCCAACGATAATTACAACCTGGAGACTTCGCACGTACTGCCCGCTTTAATCCGCAAATTCCATGAAGCGAAAATGGATAATAAACCCGCCGTGGAACTGTGGGGCACCGGTTCCCCAAAAAGAGAATTTCTATATGTAGACGACCTGGCCGGGGCGGTGATTTTCTTGATGGAAAAATTCGATTATAAAGATATCGGCGAAGTTATCAATATCGGCTGCGGTAAAGACGTCACCATAAAAGAACTGGCGGAAACCATAAAAGAAAGCGTCGGCTTTACCGGCCGCTTAGAATGGGATACTTCCAAACCCGACGGCACACCCCAAAAACTGCTGGATATCAGCAGGTTAAAAAAATTAGGCTGGGAACCGGACGTATCTCTCAAAAAAGGAATCGAAAAAACCTACCGGGATTTCTTAACAGGCCCCATCGTAGAGAAAAAATGATTACTCGAATAGTTAAAATGACATTCCGGGAGGCCAGGGCCGCTGATTTCCAGGAATTCGTTTTAACCATCAAAGACCGGATTCGCAATTTCGCCGGCTGCCAACACCTGGAGATACTGCAGGATATTCACAACCGGAACATATTCTTCTCATACAGCCGCTGGGAATCCGAAGACGCCCTGGATAATTACCGCAGTTCCGATTTTTTCCAGGGCACCTGGACGAAAACCAAAGCCTGGTTCAGCGCCAAAGCCGAAGCCTGGACAGTGAGAAACCGGTAAAACGCAGCGGGGGGGACGGCGTCCCCAGCCTAT
>JAGLSW010000769.1 GCA_023135565.1 Candidatus Aminicenantota bacterium
CGACGGCGGTTCAGTATGCCCCTCCCCGCAGCGAAACAGAAAAGAAATTAGCGGCAATATGGTCGGAAGTATTGTTCGGTACTGCAGGCGCAGCAGACGACGAGTCGCCGCCGGTCAGTATAGACGCCAATTTTTTCGAGATAGGCGGTCACTCTTTAAAAGCCACCATGCTGGCAGCCAAAATTCACAAAGCATTTAATGTTAACATCAAACTGGCCGACATATTCAGGAAACCCTCCATCAGGGGGTTGGCTTCACTTATTGCAGCGGCAGCGGGAATAGCAGGAAATTCATATATGCCCATAGAACCGGCAGCGGAAAAAGAATACTATCCTTTATCTTCCGCCCAGGAACGGTTATATTTGCTGCACCGTATAGCTCCCGGCACCGGCTATAACATGCCTGCTTTTATGATCGCAGCAGGCCACATAGATAAACAAAGATTTAAAGACACCTTCTTAAAATTAATCCAGCGCCACGAAAGTTTCAGGACGTCTTTCGAAATGCGCCGGGGAGAACCTGTACAAATCGTACATCCGACCGGCAAAATCGAATTCGATATCGAGTATTATGATTTAGCCGCGGAGCAAACCGGCCCCCCCATGCAGTCGCCGGCAGCAGCCAAAACCGAAGACGACGAAAATTATAAAGATTACACAATTCAGCATTTCGCTCGCCGTTTTATTCGTTCTTTCGATCTATTAAAGGCTCCTCTTTTTAGGGTAGGGTTGGTAAAATTACCGCCTGCATTAGGATCCGGAGCCGTTCACCAGGAGACTAAGGGTGCACCTCCAGAAATCACCGGGGGAGGCTCTCCCGGGGCAGGCGGAGGTGCGCCTGCTTTTCTCCTGGTTTTAGACATGCACCATATTATTTCAGACGGTACTTCCATGGGCATATTTATCGAAGAGTTTATGTCACTTTACGGAGGCGAACTATTGCCTGTGCCCTTGCTGCAATACCGGGATTTTGCGGATTGGCAGCGGCGTGAGCGTTTTCGAGACGCCGCGAAAAAAAAGCTGCAGCAGCAGGAAAAATACTGGTTGAAGCGTTTGGCCGGTGAAATACCGGTATTAAATTTACCTTATGATTATGCCCGCCCCTTAACCCAGAGTTTCGCCGGGGATACAGCCCGTTTCGAGATAGGAGAAGAAGAAACCGCGGCCCTAAGCCGAATGGCTTTAAAAAACAATGCCACATTGTATATGGTGCTGCTTTCCATATTTAACATTTTGTTGGCGAAATTGAGCGGGCAGGAGGATATCCTGGTGGGCACGCCTGTTTCCGGGCGCAGTCATCCCGATACGGAGCGGGTAATCGGTATGTTTGTCAATACCCTGGTACTGAGGAATGAGACTGCGGGTGAAGATACCTATGTCCGCTGCTTAGAAGAAGTGAGGGAAAATACGCTGGCTGCATTCGATAACCGGGACTATCAATTCGAAGACCTGATAGAAAAAGTTGGCGCGGAGATCAAACGGGACGTTAGCCGTAATCCTTTATTCGATGTCATGTTTGCTTTACAGAACCTGGACCTGCCTGCTGTTGAAATACCGGGTTTAACGTTGAAACCCTATCTTCACCGGAATAGCATAGCGAAGTTCGATATGACCTTAACTTGCGAAGAAACCGGGAAGAATCTTAATTTCTCGCTGGAGTATTGTACGAAGCTTTTCAAAGAAGAGACCATAACAAGAATCATCATTCATTTTAGGAATATAACGGCAGCGGTGTTGGAAAACCCCGGGGTAAAGATTGCGGATATAGAGATGATGCCGCCGCAGGAGAAAGCACGGCTGCTGCTTGAATTTAACGAAACGGCTGTGTCTTTTCCCGCGGATAAGACGATTCACCGGTTATTTGAGGAACAGGTAGAGAAGTACCCGGACCATACTGCGATAGTAGAAAAAAGGGATGCTGCTCTCAGCTACCGGCAATTCGATGAAGAAGCCGGAAGTTTGGCCGGATTATTAATAAAAAAGGGTTTAGAAACCGGTGATATTGCGGCTATTTTGTTGGAGCGTTCCATACGGATGGTTACGGTTGTGTTTGCCGTATTAAAAGCAGGCGGGGTTTACCTGCCCATCGATCCCGGTTACCCGGCGGAGAGGAAGCGCTATATTCTGAAAGACAGCGGAGCAAAAGTGCTGCTTACCGGCAGGGAGATATTTGCCGCGGGTGAAAAAATCGAACATAAGCACGGTGAGACGATATTTTTAGATGAGTACGCTCCCGGGAAAGAAAAGGGAAAAGTCGATCATGATGCGAACCTCACCCGGAAACGATGAAATAACCCCCTAATTAAACCAGTTCATTCCCAAAACTGAATATTTACTCAAAAGTATCTTGAATTTCTTTTCCATATGTGATAAAAATATTCTCCAGGTGGAATCAGCATTGTTTAAGATGCCCTACCAGGGGCTTGGCTTTTTCTCAAATACTTGTTTTTTTAACGCATTTACGGAGTATTAATTGTGGCGATTAAAAATTACTTTAAGCAGCTTATCTGCATCGGTCGCGGTAATAGTCAGAATATAAATTTCTTCGGCAGCAGCAAAGATAAGAATTCCCAAAGAGATAAGAGAGAGGAACCGGTTACAAAAATCCTCATTCTTTCGGCAAATCCTATAGGTACCGAACGTTTGCGTTTTGATCAAGAAATTCGGGATATAGAAGAGGGGCTGCGTCTGTCCAAATATCGCGATAAATTTGAAATAAAGACCAGCCCGGCTATACGCTTCAAAGACCTACGCAGAGAGTTGTTAGCCTATCGGCCACACATCGTTCATTTTATCGGACATGGAGAAGTTGACGGTGTGAAAGTGGAAGATAACACAGGAAATGCGGTGCGTATTGCGCCGGAAGTACTGTCGGGGTTATTGAAACTTTTTTCAAACCGGGCCGATCGGATCCGGTGTGTCGTTCTCAGCGCCTGCTATTCGGCAGCCCAGGCGGAAGACATCAACCGGCATATCGATTATGTTATCGGTATGTGGGATAAAATAATGGATAAGGCGGCCATCGAATTCGCTGTGGGCTTTTACGATGCATTGGGTGCCGGTGAGCCGGTAGAACGGGCCTTTGATTTCGGCTGCAATGCCATTCACCAAGCGTACCCAGATTTCCCGGCACATATGATCCCGGTTTTGAAAATAAGAGAGAATTCTAAAGGATGGGCGCCCTGGAGCTCAGGGAAGGAGAAGGATGTGTAATCATAAATATACCATCGAACGTTCCCGTTATGGTTTCAATGGCGATAACTGCCCTTATACTGAAATGTACCGTGTTTGGGCGAAGGATATAAAAACCGCGAAAAACCCCATGGACTCCGGCCTGGAATTACCCCTGGACAAAAACGGGGTGTGCCTTTTCCACAGTAATGATTTCGATTGGAAGCGGGAAAATAAATTTCTTCAACGGTTTTTGCAATTGGTGCGATTATTGGACGAATATGACGGCAAGGATTTTTATGATTTTGCTGAGTTTGTATTTGTGGGTGAGGGGTTAGAAGCAAAAAAGGGTGGGATTTTATATGCATTGGTATTCTCTAAGATTCTTTTCAGCAAATATGCGCAATTCATAGGCTCAACTTTTGCCGACTCCACTCAGTTCCATGCAGTAACATTCGAAAAAGGCGCAAATTTTGAATGTGCAATCTTCAAAGATACATTAGGCATGCAGGAATGCTCGGTGATTAGTTCAAGTTTTGACAAAATTGTTTTTGAGAAAAACGTTCATTTTCAAGATGTCCAGTTTTTAGGGGGCTATGCGACTTTTACGTATACCGTTTTTGATAAGAGTGTATTTTTTAGGGAGTGTAAATTTGAAGAGATGACGATTTTTTCGAATGCCGTTTTCAATCGATCGAAAGATGCCGCTTTTGCAGCAATATTTAGCGACACCGCATTTAAAAATACCGTTTCTTTTACAGACAGTAAATTTTTCTGCCCGGTTGAGTTCCGAAAGGTCACATTTAGCTTAAATGTGGAATTTATCGATACCTTTTTTGGTGCATCGAAATCGGCAATGCGATACAATCAATCCGACATCTCCTTTAATAATATCCTTTTGAACGAGAACGGAGTAATGGTCTTTGAAAGTACCGACTCTGAAAACAAGATGTTTAGTGAAACTGATGCAGTTTTTTCTTTTAAAGAAGATGTTAAGGGTATCATCAGGTTTAAAAACGTAAATTTCAATAATATTTCCAATGTATCGCGGAAATTATTAAGAAGATTGGAATCGGAAGGCAAAGTGGAGATCGGTCCCGGTTGTATCAAATATCGTTTCCAAACTGAGATCAGGACCATTCCCATTGCTAAAGACAATCAATTTTTGATCGTGGAGCTTGCTCAGACATTTACAAATTATTTTACGGCGGAAAACGGGATGAACCTGGGCATTGAAATTGTTGCCAGAGAGGAAGATGAGATACGTTTTTTTTATTTTACCGATGAAGACATTACGGAGGATGAATTCCTGGGCCGGTTAAAAAAGACAGAGCACGATTTATGGCGTTTAATTTCTCACGGGCCGGGTAGGGTTCAGAAGGCTTTAAAGGGAAAAAACGATTCCAACAATCAATCCCGGAGGGCAGAAGAAAACGCGCTTATTAATGCCGTTGATGGACTGGCATCGTTGATGAGTATTAATTTCAGGGTAGCCATACGAATCGGCTGTGGGAAATGGAAGAAAGAAGATACCCGGGCCCTGGTAAATGCGATACGTTTTAACGTTACGGAACCGGTGATTCATGCTGGCCCACTGCATCAGGTCATTATTAACAAATTCAATCAAAATGTATTATGGGGCAAAGGCACTACGCAAACGATGGATATTCAGCAATAAAAAAACCGGGGGCACTTGTTAGAACCGCCTTGAGGAAAAAAGGAAAAAAAAAGGGGACAGGCGAGTAATAAACCTTAAAGTCACTGCCTGTCCCCCAGGCGCTATCCGGTTTTTTAAATTATTCCGGTTTGCAGTTCGGCGGAGTCGTATTACAACAGGGAAGCCCGGTATCACAGCTTGCACCGATTTCGGTCTTATCACCGCCTGCCCGGCTTTTTTTCATCTCCTTAGAACTCAAATTCGCGACGGTTACTTTGTTTAACTTGAACGCAGATTTTTTGGCCTGTCCCCCAAAATTCCCAAAAATTCCCATTTGGTGAAAATAGGAAAGAAGGTGACAGGCGGAAAATCCCCGGCATAGTCTAATTGTCAAACCACTGCCGGAGGTTTACCGGGAATCAGGGGGAAGTTTTTAGTTGACATTTGCGTCGAATTTGATTATATTAAGAAATGCTGCATATTAATAATTAGGAGGTTATCATGGATACTGTCGGCGTAAATTACCTGAGAAAAAACCTGACAACTTTTTTAAGGAAAGTTGAGAAAGGTGAAAGCATCGTGATTACTTCCCGGGGACATGAAGTTGCCTTATTGGTTCCTCCCAAAAAGAAAATGGAAAAAGCCAGGAGAATACTGGAAGAACTCCGCAAAACAGCTTTTGTCGGTGATGTGATTTCGCCGGTCACAGGGGATTGGGAGTTTCGGATAGGCTGCAAAATAAATAAACGCCTGTTCCAGGAAGTACTATGCCGACATCGAGACTAACAATTAACCTGCCGGGACCGGCAGCAGCTTTCCGTAAAAATAAGAATCGTGCGCGGGAATTATTATAGGATAAAAAAATGGAACGTTTATTTCCTACAGGCGTCCCGGTGTTAGGCAAAGACCTGGCCGGACGTCACAAAGAAAAAGAAAGAGTGAAACAACTACTCAAATCAGGACAGAGCGTCGTCCTGTTCGGTCCCAGGAGAATCGGGAAAACTTCACTGGCCCTGACGGTTTTAGATGAACTAAAAAAAGAAAAATTCTTCGTGGGACATGTGGATGTCTTCGAGTCCGCAACGCTGCCTATTTTTTCGCAGCGAATGGTCGAGACTGTGCTGGCCAATAAGAAACTGGCGAAAACTATCCGGGCTCTAAAAGATGGTTTGTCTACCGCCATCTCGAAAATCGAGATCAAAAATGTAGTCAATGATTTCGAGTGGATTTTGAAGTTTGCTGAAAAAGATGCTGAGGCATATGATCTTTTTTCCAACGCCCTGGATTTCCCGGAGCAATTTGCAAAAAAACACCGCCGTCACATGGTATTGTTTATCGACGAAATCGGGGACATCGACAAGTTTAACGGCACTGAATTTATAAAATTGATGAGAAGCAAATTTCAACTACACAGCCATGTTACCTATTTATTTGCCGGTAGTCATGAAAGTGTGGTTAAGAATGTATTTATAAAAAAATCCGGCGTATTTTACCGGTTTGCCCAACTTTGTGGAGTGGCTGCCATCGAGAAAGTTTCTTTCAAAGCATTTTTAAAGAACAAGTTTAAGGAAGTGAATTTAGATGTCCGGGAGACGGCTCTCGATGCCGTGCTGGAACTAACCGAAGGCCATCCTTATTATACGCAGCTTTTGTGCAGGGAACTCTATTTTTACGCCCTAAGCAAAGGAAAGCCTATTGACAGCGAGGCTGTGGAAATCGCTATAGATGAAGTGATCCGCATAGAAGAATTGTATTTCAGTACTTTGTGGGAAGAGGTGAGTAAGAATTCGGCCCAGGTGACTGTCCTGTTGGCTATAGTGGAGAATAGGGGAAGCCTGTTTCACAGCGACCTGAAAAAAAAGATAAATGTCACCCGCACATTAACTCAACTGAAAAAGCGGGGTATTGTCGAAAAAAACGAAAATAACCGGTATGAATTTACCGATCCTTTGTTCAAGGAATACATCAAAGTAAGGCTGCTGTAAAAGGCTTTTTAAAAGGGGTACACCCCCCTGTAGCCTACAGGGGGGTGTACCCTTCGAAAACAAAGGCAGAGAGATGGTTTTCACGGTTTGTGGTATTTTTTATCATTTTGATAGATAGGATGGCGGCTGGTTTTATGACAATTTTTTAACGAGAATCCCTGCGCAGGATTTATGAAAAATTTGTGTAATTTGTGTAATCAGTGGGCTGGTTTACAGCCTGTTAGACATCTCCCCTCATCATTCATAACTCATAATTCAGCCCGTGAGCGCAGCGAACGAATCCTAATGCGTTCTTTCGCTGCCGATAGCCAGGGCATACTTCTTTAAAATTTCGCCCTTCATGACGTGTCCGTCTAAAATAGCCTTGATTTTCTCGGCGCTGAGGTCTACATATTTTACCGGCGCTTCACCGGTTATCTCCACTGTGGCCATGGGTTCGCGGCTGCAAAGCCCGGCACAGCCGGAGGTGGTGACGATCACATCGTCTATTTCGGCTGTCTCTATCTCCTTCATTAATACGGTGAGGATGTCCCGCGCCCCGGCTGCGATGCCACAAGTACCCATATGAACCGTCATTTTCGCCCTGGATTTTTCCTGCCTTAAACCGGCAGTACGCCTGACATTATCCCTGATTTTCTCTAAGTCGCCGATCTTTAATTTTTTCATTTTTTACCTACCTCTGTACTTTTTAGTGAAAATTTTATTCTTTTGCGAAGATTTTCTAATCGTGAGGGAATCGTTTTGCCCACGTTCATAGGTTGGGGTCGCCGACCCCCTGTATAGTTCATTATACCAAAAAAAAAAAAATAATGGAATGATAGAAGCTGAATTATGAGTGATGAGTGATGAGTGATGAATGATGAGGGAACTGGTACCGAAGTAATCGGGTGGTTTTTTTTAGCAGGCTTACGATCGATTTTCAACTCCCCCTCAGCTTTCCCCGGCTGCCGTGGAATTTTCAACAATGTCTAAAATGTGCAGCGACAAATCCGGCAACTTATTCCTCCCGGATCAGGCGCCTACCTTCGCGGTTGGTAAAGGCTTTGCGGATTTCAGAGATATCGGGAGTTTCCAGCAGGAAAGATGTGTGGGCGCGGCCTATGTCTTCTAAGTAATGGGCATCGGAGGAGGTAACCAAAGGGTATTTCTCTATGCCGGGATACCTGTCTAAAGCTTCGTCCCGGCTAATTTGCACCGATATTTCTAAGGCATCTAATTCCAGCTCTGCGGGGATAAATCCCAGGTTCCCGATCACACTAAAAGCTTCCCGGTCTATATGAGAAGCAATCGCTAAACCGCCCAAGCGGTGGATTTCATCCACTAATTCCTCTAAGGTTAGTTCAGTGGCGCTGAGCAGCAGTTTCTTGCTGTACCCTTCCACTTCATCGAACTCATTGGCGATGATCCGGTAACCGAATGCTTCCTGGCTATTCTCTTCAGGCGGCAGGTGCGCATAAATTTTTTCCTGCAATTTTAGAACCGGCCCGGTTTCATCGAAAAGAGCCAGGATATGCGCTTCTTCCAAAGTGGTGATTTCCATGCCGGGCAGCACTTTTATATTGTGTTTAAGAGCGGCTCTCACCGCCGCCGCTGCATTCTCCGCCGAATTGTGGTCGCATATGGCGATGATATCGAGACCCAGGGCTGCTGCTTTGTCGATTATCCGCCTGGGCGACATGGTCAGGTCGGCGCAGGGAGATAAACAGGTGTGAATATGTAAGTCGGCGCGAAATTTTTTCAGCATTTTTTTTGCCTCCGGCGGTGCAGCGCACCTCTATTTCTCCCCGGTGATACCTTTAATTCCCCTGGCAAATATTATACCGCAGACTTCGAACATAGATAAGCCGGTGGCCGACAGCGGGATTTAAGGATTTAATGGACGGTTTCGGCGGGCGTTTCCTGTTGGTATTTGTCTAAGATGGTATCGACTTTCTGTACAGTAGTTTGACCGTGGTATTCGCCGTCAACCACTATGATGGGGGCTAAGGCGCAGGCTCCTAAGCAGTTGACGGTTTCTAAGGTGAACATATTGTCCGGGGTGGTGTCTCCTGATTTTATGCCCAACCTGTCTTCGATGCGCTGCAGCACATTATCTACGCCGCGTACAAAACAAGCAGTCCCGGAACAAACCGTAATAAGATGTTTTCCCCTGGGTTTGAGACTGAAAGCAGCATAGAATGTAGCAACGCTGTAAATCTTACTTAGAGGCACTTTTAATCGCCGTCCGACGTACTCCAGGTTTTCCCTGGGGAGATAGTTATACTCGGCCTGGATGTCTGTCATCACCTGGATTATGGATGTCCTCTTATACCCGTGTTTTTTGAGAATATCTTCGGTTTTTTTTTGCATCCTTAACTATAACTAAAAAAAAAAAGAAAATCAAGAGATAATAATAAATTTTTTTAAAGATTAAGTTTGTAAAAGCCCTTTGCTTGTAGTGATTTGGATGATATAAAACATACTGTTCACTGCCTTTAGTAATGGTTTAATGATAATTCTGAGCGATAAAACGGTAACTATTCAGTTTTGGGAAAGAGGATTACTCAAAAACATGGTGTGCCGTAGTATGTCAGAAAGAATTAGCCTGTCCCCTTTTTTTCCATGGTTGGATGTGGTTATTACATTTAAAAACAAAAAACACATCGTGGAGCTAAAAATCTGGCGCGGAGAAATTTATCACCGGGCCGGCATCGAGCAATTGTGCGATTATCTCTATCGGCAGGATGAGACTACCGGGTATCTTTTGATCTATGATTTGAGAAAGGAAAGCGGCCGGGCAGGTGAGTGGGAGAAGATAGAAAACCGCGGCAAAAAGATTTTTGCCGCCTGGATTTAGAAAAGCGCAAAAGCGGGGTAGGACCGGGCTATTATTTTTTAAGATGGGCCCTCAATGGCTTCCGAATGTTGTAATGCAAGACTTGACCCCGTTATTTAAATGGGCGGTAACGCATGACGGCGTTTCCCGTTGGTTTACCAGGATTGTGTGTTGCAAGACACGATCATTTGTGCTATAATCCCTACCTGGAACTTTATGATAACAGACCTTTGGAACAGAGGAAACCGAAGGTTTACCGGAGATTTTGACATTACATTCTATAGATGGATTAGATGCTGCTCTATTAGCGCAGGACCCTACAAACTTGAGGAGGATTTCGTTGTTCAAAAACTACCTAACAGTTGCTTTTAGAAACATATTTAGAGGGAAAGCCAACTTTTTTATAAATATAACCGGACTTGCTATAGGTATGGCGGTTTGTCTGCTGCTCTTTTTGTGGGTGCGGGATGAGTGGGGATATGACCGCTTCCATGAGAATGCGGAACGAATTTACCGGATTACAGCACAATATGAATCAGAGGGAGTTATAAAACGCTCGGCCTGCACCCCGGCTCCGTTAGCGCCGGTGCTAACAGCGGAATTCCCGGAGGTGGAAAAAGCGGTCCGTCTTGGGGAGAACGGTTTCTTAGTAAGCTATCTTGACAAATGCTTTAAAGAACGCGTTTTTTTTGCCGATGCGGAGGTTTTCGATGTGTTTACGATGCCCCTTACGCGAGGTGACCCGGACACTGCCTTGAATGAACCGTATTCTATCATTATTTCTGAAAGAATAAGATACAAATATTTCGGGAACGACAACCCTATAGGAAAAACAATCAATTTAAAAGGTTTACACGATTTCAAAATTACCGGCATTTTAAAAACTATCCCCCAAAATTCTCACCTGAAATTTGATTTTCTCGGTTCCTTCTTGGATTATGCCGGGAATAATGCGCATCAATGGGGGATTTCAAATTATTACACTTATATATTGATGTCTGAAAATTCTTCTCTACAAAAATTTAAGGCAAAATTACCTCAATTTGTGAAAAAATATAGAGGAGAGGAAGCGGTAACCGATTATAAGATTTCCTATCCCCCTCAACCCTTAACCCGGATCCATTTATATTCACACTTAGGAAATGAAATTGAACCGAACGGCGACATCAGCACCGTTTATATTTTTTCCACTATCGCCTTGTTCATTCTTCTTATTGCTTGTTTGAACTATATCAACCTGTCTACGGCTTTATATATCAAACGGGAAAAAGAGATCGGCCTGCGCAGGGTTTTCGGCGCCCTTCGTAAACAATTAATCACTCAATTCTTAAGTGAGGGGTTCCTTTTTTCGCTGGCTGCACTTCCCCTGGCTGTACTGTTAACCAACTTGTTTTTGCCTGTTTTTAATTCTATTTCCGGCAAACAGTTATCGGTTCATTTTTTCGATAATCCCGTTTTAGCAGCCGGGTTGACCGCTGTATTCCTTTGTGTAGGGTTTATCTCCGGTTTTTTTCCCGCTCTTTTTATTTCCTATTTACAGGCTTTGAGAGCTCTCAGGGGAACGTTCCGCCCTGGTTCTAAAATCGATTTTTTGAGAAAATTACTGGTTATATTTCAATTTTCCATCTCCATTATATTCATTATAAGCGCCCTTACCGTATGGAACCAATTGAATTATATTAAAAAGAAAGACCTGGGTTTCGATAAAGGACACATCCTGAATATCCCTATTTATAGAACGACAGCCCGGGAAAAATATGATACCATAAAAAATGAGCTTTTAAGGGATACCGGTGTCGGGGCTGTAAGTGCAAATGCCTTTTCCCCTGAGAACCCTCCCTGGAATGTAAATTACTGGCGGGAAGGTCTCGATCCCGAAGAGAACCCAATGATTAACTTTATAATAGTTGATCACGATTTTATCAAGACTTTCAGGGTAAAATTTTTTCTGGGAAGAGATTTTTCGAAACAATTCCCGGCAGATATAGAGGGATCTTATATCATCAATAAATCTGCGTTAAAGGAGTTTGGTTGGGAATCGCCTATCGGTAAAAAGTTCAAACTCGGAATCGGAAAGGAAGGAACTATAGTGGGAGTAGTCGAAAATTTCCATTTCAGATCGCTGCACCATGAGATTAAGCCGCTTGTTCTCTATATATCTCCCAAATGGTTTAATCATTTCTCGATCAGGCTTACCGCGAACGATATTCCCCGTGTACTTGATTCCCTGGAAAATTTATGGAAAAAACTTGTCCCCGATCAATCTTTTCAATACTCGTTCCTTGACGAAACCATTGACAGAATTTACAAAACCGAAACGAGATTGAGTAAACTTTTCTTCACGGTCACGATTCTTGCTCTTTTTATTGCCTGCCTGGGGTTGTTCGGACTGGCATCATTCACATCCGAACAGCGCACGAAAGAGATCGGAATTCGCAAGGTGCTGGGCGCATCGACTGCCGGGGTTGTCCTATTATTGTCGAAAAAATTTAGTCTCTGGGTATTGGTTTCCTATATCGCCGCCTGCCCGGTGGCTTTTTACATCATGAATAGATGGCTGCAAAACTTTGCTTCTCAAGCAGGCATAGAAATATGGACGTTTTTTTTGGCCGGGTTAATCGTGCTGGTTACTGCATTACTGACCCTCAGTTGGAAAGTAGTAGCCGCTGCAACCGCCGACCCGGTAAAGTCTCTGAGATATGAATAAAAAGAAAAAAAACAATGAACTTACAAGGTATAAAAAAACATAACAGGAGGCAAGAATGAACGAAGAAAATAATGCGGTAAATACGCAGGAAACAAAACCTGAAGAAGGAACACAAAAGGATATTATTATCGAAGACAACATGATCCCGGAAAAAAGCCCTGGCCGGTTTGTTGGCCGGTATCGAGTATAACAAATCGTTGGCAGCTGCAGCAGGCATTACTTACAAGCAGAACGACAGCGGTGAAATTATAACCAACCCCAGCCCGCCGCTGTCAGAAGATATGGATTACCTGTACGGTTATGAATTTCTTAAAGAAAAAATCCCGGAAAAAGACCGGTATCTCGTGGTGTCGAGTCGCGGCTGCAATTATGATTGCAGCTACTGCGGCCTCCAGGTTCCTTACCGGTTGAATCACGAGCACAGGACAAACTTCTGGCGGGCAAGGTCCGCAAAAAAAATCGTGGATGAAATCGGAAACATAGTCTCCATGGGCATAGATAAGTTTTCGTTCTACTGCGAACAATTTTTTAGCCCGGGGGAAGCCGGGTCAAAGAAACAAGCTGAAGAAATCGCTAATGAAATTCTTAAACGAAGGCTAAAAATACGCTTTTCATTTATAACCAAAGCAGCGGAGTTATTAAAAAACTTCGACAGCCTTTTTATCTTAAAAGAAGCAGGTATGGAAAACGTCGATATAGGAATAGACTCCGGTCTGGAGCGGTTTCATAAGTTTTATCGAACCGGTTCCGGTAAAAAAGAAAATATCGAAGTTTTAAAACGAATGCACCGGCATGGTTTTAATTTTGACATCAGCTTTATATTTTTCGATCCCTATCTCACCATCGACGAGATTAAAGATAACATAACCTTTTTAGAAACGGTCAGCGGTTATTTTTCCCACTTACAAAAACCTTTCAGCGCTTTCCTGGAACCTTCTATATTGAACAGCGTGTTAATCCTGCGGCACGGTATGCCTATCATAGAAAAGCTAAAACAGGACGGCCTGGCAGTCGATTATCCCGATTTTTCAAAGCACCCGGAAATCAGGTTCAAAGACCCGCGGGTGAAAAAAATACACGAAATTTTTACGATAATAGAAAAGAACGTACTCCCCTCTATCAGGCACTACTATATCGATAAAGCGATGATAGAGCAGAACGGCTCCTTAGCTCTTTTTCCTTTAAGGATAATGGAAAAGATCACGAATGATGTGGTAGAGAACCGAGTCGCGTCTATGCCTAAATATCTCTTTGAAACGGCGGTCTCTCTAAAAAAAACCATAAAAACTTAATGAAAAGTTTTTTTTAAGCAAACTTCAAACTTCCGGGAAAAGTTAGTAAAAGTGCCGCCTCCCCGGGGCAATCACCTGCCGCTGAAAGAATTAGCCTGTCCCCCTTTTTTTAACACTTACATAATAATAAATTTTTTTAAAGATTAAGTTTGTAAAAGCCCTTTGCTTGTAGTGATTTGGATGATATAAAACATACTGTTCACTGCCTTTAGTAATGGCTTAATGATAATTCTGAGCGATAAAACGGTAACTATTCAGTTTTGATGATGTCGTAAAAAGTCAAAAAAAGAGGAATCCAAAAATGAAGACTGCTGATAACAAACGGCTTTCAAGATCGGGTCTTGCTCAAAAAAGACTTTTTACGGGACCATCAGTTTTGGGAAAGAGGGTTACTCATACCTGAGCGATTCAACCGGGTTAGCCCGCGCTGCCCTTACAGCTTTATAACTTACGGTAAGCAGCGCCGTGATAAATGCCAGAACCCCGGCCAGGAAAAATGTAAAAAGAGTAATATCAACCCGGTGAGCAAAATTTTGCAGCCAGCTTTTCATTGCATACCATGCCACAGGCCAGGCAAAAATATTAGCCGCCAATACCCAAAGGGTAAATTCTTTGGACAACAAGACCGTTATATCGAAAACAGAAGCCCCGAAAACCTTGCGAATACCGGTATTTTTTGTCTGCTGTTCCGCTGTATACGCGGCAAGGCCGAAAAGGCCCAGGCAAGCGATAAATAACCCCATAATCGTGACCGCGAGAAAAATCTGCTCTAAACGGAATTCGCTTTTGTATAAACGCTCGAAATCTTCATCAAGGAATGTGTATTCAAAGGTTTGGCCGGATACCAATTCTTGCCACTTTTCTTTTAGATGTTTGATAGTTCCCTGGATGTTGTGTGGTTTGATCCTAACCGAAAAATAGGCAAAACCAGGTGGGTTTATATATAACACCACCGGCTTGACATCATTATGCAGCGAGTCGTATTTAAAATTTTCCACTACGCCGACAACCTGCCCTTTTTTCCAGTTACTGACATTAAATTGCTTCCCCAATGCTGACTTCCAGCCGAATTCTTTTACCGCCGCCTCGTTCAGGATGAAATTATTTTTATCGGTGGTAATATGCCTGGCGAAGCACCGGCCAGCCACGAAGTTTACCTGTAACGTTTCAAAAAAATCATGATCCACAGGTATGCAGTTTATATTTATATGTTCGTCCGGCCTTACACCGTCATGCCAATAATTCATATTCCACTTCGGTTTGCCGGGGAAAAATCCCGACGCACAAACCGAAATCACATCAGGATGTTTGGAAAATTCATATTTGATGGTTTCATACTGCAGCAGGGCTGCTTCGCTTTTATTTATATGTATATTGATAACATTTTCTTTATTCAGATTTAAGTCCGTGGTTTTTATAAACCGCAGTTGACCGACTATGACCAGCGTAATGATGATAAAAATAATCGAAATGGAAAATTGAAATACCACCAGGGCTTTTCTTAATATAGAGATAACCGGGTTTGATTTAAAAATACCTCTCAGTGCCGAAATGGGACCGAATTTTGAAACAAATAGCGCCGGTACGATACCCGCGCCCAACCCTACGATAAAAACGATACCAAACAATACCGGCAGCCAAAAGAAATTTTCAAAATAGAGGAAAGCTAATGTTTTTCCTGATAGTGAATTAAATAGGGGTAAAAACAATTGGGACAGCAGCATCGAGAGCAGCAGTGCAATGGCGGCAAGGAGAAATGATTCCCCTAAAAATTGTCTTATCAATTGACCGGGCAAAGCCCCAAGGACTTTTCGCAGGCCAACTTCCCTGGCCCGGTTAGTAAACCTTGCTGTAGATAGGTTAATATAGTTCAGGCAGGCAATGAGAAGAATGAATAATGCGATAAGTGAAAAAATGTAAACCGTAGTTATATCACGATTGGGTTCGATTTCACTATCAAGATTGGAAAACAGGTGTATAGATGTTAACGGCTGGAGAAAATACATTATTTTATAAAGGTCGATGGCTTTCCGGCCCCTATATTTGGTTATAAACTGCGGCATCTTTTCCCGGAATGTGTCGATAGGGGCGCCTTTTTCTATTAATATGTATGTCCAGTAATTTTCAACATCCCACTGTGTGTGATAGTGCTTCCGAAAATGTAACACGGATGCCAGGAAATGAAACCTGAAATGGGAATTTTTGGGGATGGTCTTAAATACACCGGTAATCTTGAAATCATATCTCCCGCCTAAGGATATTATCTTTCCTACCGGATTTTCATCGCCGAAGTATTTCGTTTTCATTTCCTCCGAAATAAGTAATGTATTAGGGTCTTTAATGGCAGTTTTCGGATTGCCCTTAATCATTGAAAATGAAAACACGTCAAAGACACCGGGATCCGCAAAGAATATTTCCTCATCAAAATATTTGTCCGCGCATTTTACTGAAAACTTAACTTTTGCAAACCGAACAGCTTTTTTTATCCAGGGGAAATCGTTGACAAGGGCTGGGGCCAGGGGTGCCGGTGTATGAGCCGATTTTACTATTTTATCGTCGGGCTCGCTTTGACTTATTACACGATAAATCCTATCCGCTTTTTCGTGATAGCGGTCATAGCTCACTTCGTCCTGTACCCATAAAAGAAGGAGCAGGCAGACTGCTATACCGATAGACAGCCCGATGATGTTAATTATCGAATGTCCCTTGTATTTTAGAACATTTCTAAACGAAATTTTAAAATAATTCTTTAACATGGCATACATTATCACCCATTATTCCAACAATTTAACGATCCTAAACTTTCTCTTTTCCGTATAGCGATGTCTTATTATATAATAGAAAGCTCGATTCGTCAACAAAAATAAAAAAATCCCCCCCTAACTGATACCGGTTTTGTAATGCTTGCCTACACGTTGAAACCTGATGATTTTTTCCTCTTACTACGTCAGAAAGAATTAGCCTGTCCCCCTATTTGGAAAAAAGTGGTCAGGCTGGAATGGCTGGAATTGACCCAAATTTCGACGATAAAAAAATACTTTTTTCGTGAAGGAAATAGAAAAGGTTAAAAAAAGTATTGATAACCGGTGAAATTTACAATATAATATAACTGTGGTAAAAATGAAACTACCGGAAAACACCCTGATTGCTCGTGAGAAACCGACCCGTTATCTGTTGGTTCAGAAAAAGCGTAATGATAAATCACAATGGCTTGCCCGGGCGGGATACACTCTCGATAATTGGCAGATATTGGAAACCGATTTAAGAAATCAGATTTTATCAATTGATGCAGGCCCTATTGAAAGAACAGGATATGGTCGGTTGTACGAGATAAATGGGCAGTTGGTCGGGCCGAATGGGAAAATTTTGTCGGTGCGTTCGATCTGGATGACAGAACGTGCGACCGGCGATACAAAATTCATCACCATGTATCCGGCAAGAGAGGAAGACAAATGAAATATAAACTCTTTGAAGAGGTTGCATTAAATAAAGATTTTCCAGGAAAAAAAATGAAAAAGGGCGATGTTGCCACTATTGTCGAATATCATCCGGTCAACGACGGCGAAGGCGGCTATTCACTGGAGATATTCAATGTACTTGGAGATACCATGGCCGTAATAACGGTGCCTGAATCGTCGATCGAACCGTTAACGGCAAATGAAGTTTTCAGTGTTCGTCCGGTTGTTGCAGCGTAAAAAGAAAGAATTAGCCTACCATGAAATTAGCCACAGAGAGCACAGAGGGCACAGAGAAAAAGCAAAAG
>JAGLSW010000077.1 GCA_023135565.1 Candidatus Aminicenantota bacterium
TTTTCAACTTGCGGAAAATGGGTTAAAACGGTCGCCGGTTATCTATTCCGCACACCCTGTTTTTGCTGCGAAGCAGATTTTTGCCTCCGGCGGCCAAAACCCTTTTGAAAAAGGGTTCTGGACTCCCAAAACTTTTGATGAGCGATACGCTTCTCTACACAATAAACGGCCATCGTTGGCTCCTGCCGCGAAGCGGCTCATAGGCTGGGGACGCAGTCCCCTGCCGGGGGCCACCCCCAAAACTTTTGATAAACGATACGCTTTTCTGCCCTGGAAACGTCCCCTATAGGCTTCCCACGCCGTGGGGTGAAAAGGGGGCTTTACATTTTCTCAATTTTGTGGCTTAATATAATGTGATGATTAAACTACCATTTCAAAAATTAGTCGCTATTCTGTTAAGCTTATTTGTTTTTGGGGCAAACACCCTGCTGCGCGGACTGGACCCGGCAAAAAAAATCCAACAGTACAACCTGGAATTTTACTCTACAGAAGAAGGTCTGCCCCAAAGTTCCGTGCTATCTATGGTACAAACCGAAGACGGCTACCTGTGGCTGGGCACTTACGAAGGACTGGCCCGTTTCGACGGCATCGAATTCAAAATTTTCAATAAAACCAATACCTCGAAAATGGCCAGCAATCGTATCAGGTGTTTGCTGCAAGATCAAAACGGCAATCTCTGGATCGGCACTTCCGGCGGTCTGCTGCGTTATCGCGGCGGCGCCTTTAAAAACTATACCACCGCCGATGGACTGGCCGACAATTATGCGGTTACTCTATATGAAGACAGCAGCGGGCGGTTGTGGGTCGGCACTACCGATGGTCTCAGTTGTTTCGAAAATGACCTTTTTACCTCCTATTCCCTGGCCCATGGACTGGCTCACGGTTATATTTTATCTTTAGTAGAAACCAACGAAAACGAACTCTGGATCGGTACTTCCGGCGGCGGACTTTTTGTTCTGCAGGATGGCAAAATCAGCAGCAAAAAACTGCCCGAATTATCCGATGCTCCTGTGATCCGCGTATTATATAAGGATAAAGAGGGTTTCATCTGGATCGGCACCGGTGGAAACGGCCTGGGGCGGACGGCGGCCGCACCCTATAAGGGACCCGGAAATCACAAGTCCGACCGGGTAAAAAAAATTGATTTATCGAGGCAAGATATCCGGGCCATTTACCAGGATTCCCGCGGCACCCTGTGGGTGGGCACCAACAGGCATGGATTAAATGTGTTAAGAAAAGGCGGTTCTTCTTTCCTGCACTCTAAACAGGGAGGACTGAGCTTCCCAATTCGTTCTATTATAGAAGATCACGAAGGCAGCCTCTGGGTAGGGTCACGCAGCGGTTTGATCCAATTAAAAGACGATAAATTTATTATTTATAACAGCCGCCAGGGACTGCCGGTAGACAGTGTCCGCTCTGTTTTCCAGGATCGCGGCGGGAACACCTGGTTGGGTACAGTTAACGGCGGCCTTGTACGCTTCAAAAATGGCCGTTTCAAGACTTTTGCCGAAAAAGAGGGTTTAAAAAACAAGCACATCTGGACCATCTCCCAGGGCAGGGACGGTTCTATCTACTTCGGCACTTATGGCGGCGGTTTATACCGCTTAAAAAACGATAAAATAATAAAAATCTATACCACAGAAAACGGCTTAGCCAACAACGTAGTGCGGGCTGTTTTAGCAGATAGTAAAGGCCGCATCTGGGTAGGCACCAACGGCGGCGGCGTGGATGTGATAAGCCGGGGTAAAATCACCAACTACAACAGCAAAAATAACCTGTCCGGGGATTTTGTTTTTTCCATAAGCGAAGACAAAGAAGGAAACATCTGGATCGGCAATTACGGGGGCAGCATCGATATTTTCAAAGATGGGGAATTTAAAACTTATTCCGGCAAGGATGGTTTGGCCGGTCATGCCATCTGGTCCATCTACCCTGATGAGCAGGGCGTAACCTGGATCGGCACCGACGGTGACGGCCTGCTCCGTTTTGAAAAAGGAAAGTTTTCCCGTTTTACCGTCAAAGACGGTCTATACAGCGACCTCATCTTCCAGGTGGTGGCAGATAAACAAAACAACCTGTGGATGAACTGCAACCAGGGGATTTTTTCTATAAAGAAAAAAGATGTGGAAGACTTTTTAAAAGGTAAAATAGATCAAATTCCTCACATCTCTTTTGGAAAATCCGAAGGCATCAAAAGCACCGAATGTAATGGCCCGGCTCAACCTGCCGGGCTGTGCGGCAGGGCGGGTCAACTCTGGTTTCCTACTATCCGCGGCGTCGTGGTGATCGATCCGGGTAATATCAAAATCAATCGAATCCCACCCCCGGTGGTGATCGAGGCGTTGTCTGCCGCTGAAAAAACGGTCTACACTTATCCTTCCCTGCCGGAAGGGGGCATAAAGCTGGCTCCCGGTGAAAACCGGGTGGAAATCAAATACACCGGTTTGAGTTTTGTCGCTCCCGGCAGGGTCAGGTTCAAGTATAAGCTGGAAGGATTCGATAAGGAATGGTTCGACAGCGGCAGCAGGCGCAGGGTTTTTTATACCAATGTTCCACCCGGGAATTACACATTCCGGGTCATCGCCCGCAACAACGATGGGGTAAAAAATGAAACCGGCACGGCCCTTTCTTTTAGACTGGAACCTTTTTTCTGGCAGACCATCTGGTTCCGTATTCTTGTAGTTTTTATGTTTGCGGTACTGTCTTATTTGGTTATCGGTTTTATCAGTCGGCACCTGACTTTGATTGCTTTTTGGAAGAAGAAAAAGTACATCGCCTCTTATGAGATAGACGAACAGATCGGCGTCGGCGGCATGGGGATTATATATAAAGTGCACAGTTTGATGGACAAGAATAAAACCTATGCCCTGAAAGTGATGCGCGAAGAGTATATGTTGGATGAAGTGCAGAAGAAACGCTTTAAAAATGAATCATTGTTAATCGACCGGATCGAGCATCCTAATATTGTAAAGATCTACGAAAGGGGAGAAGACAATGAAAAACTCTATATCCTGATGGAGTTGTTGGAAGGACAGACCCTGGCCGAAAGGTATCGAGACGGGTTATATCCCTCAATTTATCAATGTGTTCATATTATGCGCCAGGCAGCGGACATATTGGTGGCGCTTTTCCGGGAAGACGTTATTCACCGGGATTTAAAACCGGAAAACATCATGCTGGTCAAACAAAATGGCGATCCTGATTTTGTCAAGTTATTGGATTTCGGCATTGCCAGGGTGCAGACCTTTACTCATTTAACCGAAACCGGGCATGTGGTGGGCACTTTGCCTTACATGCCCCCGGAAGTCATTTCCGAGGGCATTCTTTCCCCTGTAGTGGACATTTATTCTTTAGGAGTGATCGGTTATGAGATGCTGACGCGGCGGAAGCCTTTTATCAATGAAAGCGCCGTGGAAATTTTGAAACAAATCATCAATGATGAGGCGGTTAAGCCCATCGAGATCAATCCGCTGACCCCGCCTTTATTGAATGATCTAATTTTAAAGATGTTGTCGAAGGATCCCGACGATAGACCTGATGCCCCGCGGGTGTTGGCTCTTATGGAGCAGCTTACGCCCACCGCATCCATGCCCAAAGCCCCCCGCGGCATGGGTAAGGGTTAAGGGGCGGTTTGTCGAAACATAATTGCCGGTTTGTTCCCACTACCGCTTTTCCAACAAACATCGCCGGTTGCCTTTGATCCCCCCACGTGGGGAGGGGCATGAGGGCATTTTATCACCTAATACTATTTACAAAAAGACGGGCAACTTTATTAACTGCCAACAAAAGTAAAATTTCGCCTGGTTTTGTGCTTAGTATAGAATTTGCTTTCCGGCCGGCGATAGTTTTTGCTGAAATGTTTTTCCCGGTTTTGATATCTGTTATCGCAAAATTGACCACTACCGTGGCCACTCCGTTCGATTTGAAGAGACCCTGTAAATTCGACACCAATTCATTTTTTTCGGTAAATGCGTTGGCAAGTTTATTGGTAAGCGCCATAATTTGCTTTTCCGATTTGGAAAAATCATAAACGATAACCTCACCACTTAAAAAAGCGAATCCATCTAAAAAATCACCCTGTTCGTTACCTTTCGATTTCCTATTTCTCCTGACAGCCGCCTCATATTGACGTTCATTCCATATGAGGAAGGCGTTTCTATTTGCTTTCTTACGAAATTCCGAGAGCAACGCATTGGTGAGTTCACGTCCGCCATTTCCATCAAATTCTTTGATAACCAAACCGCTTATGCCTAATGACATATGTTCAACCGGGTACATATTTTTGGTTGAAGTGCAAGATGTAAAAAAACCAATTAATAAAACTACTGTAAAAGATACTGTTACATATTTCCCAATTCTCATTTTTTCCTCCTGAAAAAATTATAATTTGTTAAAATTTTGCTGCCCAAAAGGCCCAGAGTCAATAGTCTTCCTTATTTTTCAGTCATTACTTTCCCCATTAGAAAAGACGACCCAACCCCCAAAAGGTTGTAAAAATTGTAATGCACCGATTATCTCGAGTCTAAAATTTCTCGAGCTTTTGAAACGGTAAGAATTAGAGATTATAAGTCATCTTACAGGTTTACACCGGTGAATCAGTAGGAGACCCATACCTTAATATCCTTTTCACCCGAATATTTAACTCTCCTGTCAAAGGTAAAAAGTACGATCTTACTGCGAATAATATTTATTAACTGTTTATTATCACCTCCTGCGAATTTTATATAATATTTAACCGAGCTGGTATCGGTTTGGAATGATGACTCGACAAGGCTGACGCTTTGAAACCCGGGCAGCCCCAATAGCCTTTCTTTCAATTTATAGGCGTTTTGAGGGAATCCGATTATGTTAGAGACAGTAAGAGAAAACACGGGAAGTTCTTTTTCAACCTCGGTTGATTCTTTGCTTACCCTTTGAGTCCGGGTTGTTGTCGATCTTGTTATAGGCTTTGGGTTTGAATTCCCGCCTACCCGTTTCACTTGTTGTGATTTCTGTTTTGAATCATTTCCCACAAAGTCTGCGAGTTTGTCTTTTCCGGTAAAAAATCCCACTACGGCAATTAGAGCTGCCAGGGAGGAAATAAATCCTTTCATTTTCATTTCTATGCCACCATACTTTTCTTTTCCAAATTTTCTTTACCTAATACAATAATATAATGTAATGTGTATATCACAAAACACACTTTGAGTCAAGGGATTTAGAGTCGTAAAATTAATTTTTTTAACATGTGTCTATCCGGGATGGAATAGGAGGTTTAATATTCGGAAAAACCTGGAGATTTCGGGAAAGAAACATTGACAAACTGAGTTTTCTCCTATAAGATTAAATTTGTTTTGATTTTTTAATATTATAAGAATTGAAAATAAGGAGGAAAGAACATGAAACAAAGACGGAAAAGATTTAACCCGGTTACCCTGGCCATTATTATTCTGCTCCCGGTTTTACCGGGAATACAACTGGAGGCCGGATCTTCTAACAATTTTGAGCACGGGAAAAAACTTAGTGAGGGGGGTGATCATAACGGGGCATTGGTCTACTTTTTAAAGGCTGTAAAGTCAGCTCCATCCGATTGGTAAATTTTAAGGGACAGGCAATTGATTTCGTCCATCAGTTACTTTATACGACAACATTGTAACACTCGTACGTCGCGGTAGGGATGCCGGGTAACCGGCATCCCTACCGCGACGTTGGAATGTTGGAATG
>JAGLSW010000770.1 GCA_023135565.1 Candidatus Aminicenantota bacterium
CGCGCGTGGGGCCGCCGGAGGCAGAGTAATTTCATAGTATTAAAGTGATTTTAAAGATAGATGACATACCATAATACCGGCTGTTGGGAAAACAATCGATTTTTAAAGGTTTATAAAAGCTCCCCCGGCGTGTTATTCCTTTTTTTTCCTTTTTCTCGAGACCGCTGCGCCGATATACCGGGAAGAAAAATAAATATTTCGCAAAGAAATTGACAAAACAGGTGGATTCCTATTATAATTCAATCTTAGGAAAATAACATGCCGAACCCGATAGTGCAGCAAACAATACCTATTTTGTTTAAGAAAATCCTCAAGGGAGGGTTTAGTGGCGAGCTAATTATAAAAGGGCAAGAACACACCAAAACGCTCTACTTTATCAACGGCAGTTTGGTCTTTGCGAGAACCACGGACACCGCGGAACGACTGGGTGAAATCCTGCTGCAAATGGGGAAAATTGACGAAGAACAAAAGAAACGCATCCCGGAATTGACCAAAAGCCAAAAAGGGAAATTGGGAAAGATCCTGGTCCAGCACGATATCATATCGAAATTAGATATTTTTAAAGCTTTGAGCCGGCAGATCAACACCATTGCTGTTTCACTTTTTGCGATTACTTCCGGGTCCTGGGACTTTATAAATAAAACCCCGGAAGTGCCGCAGGACTCCAGGTTTATGATCAAGCTGCCGGGAATAATAAAAGAGGGTATGGAAACCATCGGGCCGCTCTCTTTTTTTGAGAATAAATTTTATTACCAGGCTCCTAAAACTGGCGCTATACCGCGCTCTATCAGCAAACACCTGGCGGAAGACGAAATAAAATTCTACAAGAAGCTGTCCTCTTTCAGAAGTATGGCGATAGAGAAGATCGTAAAAAAACTAAATGTGTCCGAGGAATATTTTTGGCGGAAGATCAATCTTTTTTATCTTTTAGATATTCTCGAATTTGATGAAGTCAGCGGCACATTAGACGACACAAAAATCACTATCGACAAGAACGTATTTGAAGCCATAGAAGAGCTCCTCGGTTTGTATGAAGCGCTGCGGTCGGGCGCTGTAGATTACTATGGCCTTTTGGGAGTGAGTAGAAGCGCCTCGTCCAAAGATATTAAAGACGCTTACACCTGGTTGGTGCAGAAATATGCCCCGGAGAAGATAAAAATATCGGAAGAAATAGATCAAAAAGTAATGTATGTTCTTTCCTACTTAGAGGAAGCCCACGAAACCTTAAGCAATGAAAAAAGTAAGCATTTGTATGATTCGCAGAGCATCGAGAAGCAAGCAGTAGGTGATATACGGGGAGCGGAAGATGGGTCGGGAGTATTCGATTTAGGAGAAATCAACAAGGTTGAAGAGCCGGCGCCGTCATCATATGAAATAGAATCGATAGGAACGCCGGAACCGATAGTACCGGCCGGGGAAATAGATGCGCAGGGAATCCCGGAACCACCGGCACCGGTGGAAGCTGTGGAAGTAGAAGCAGGCCGGGAAGTGCAGGAGCCGGCAGGTGTATTCGATTTAGGAGAAATCAACAAGGTTCAAGAGCCTGCGCCGTCATCATATGAAATAGGAATGGACGCCCTAAAAGAACCCGTAGAACCGCCGCTGGAAATAGATTTGGAAGAAACCAAGGAACCTCCCGCGCCGGTTGAAGAGATAGGATTAGAAGCTGTCCGGGAAGTGCGGGAGTCGGCAGAAGTTCTTGATTTAGGAGAAATCAGCAAGGCTCAAGCACCTGCGCCGTCATCATATGAAATCGAAATAGACGCAGTAAAAGAACCGGCACAACCGGCATATGAAATAGAACTGGAGGGAATTCCCGGACCGCCGGAACCGGTAGAAGAGATAGTACCCGAAGTAAACCCGGAACCACCCATGCCGGTAGAAGAGATAGTACCCGAAGTAAGCCCGGAACCACCCGCGCCGGTAGAAGAGATAGGATTAGAAGCTGTCCGGGAAGTGCAGGAGCCGGCAGGAATTTTTGATTTAGGAGAAATCAGCAAGGCTCAAGCGCCTGCGCCGTCATCATATGAAATCGAAATAGACGCAGTAAAAGAACCGGCACAACCGGCATATGAAATAGAAATGAACGCCCCAAAAGAACCGCCGGTACCACCCGATGAAATAGAACTGGAGGGAATTCCCGGACCGCCGGAACCGGTAGAAGAGATAGTGCCCGAAGTAAGCCCGGAACCACCCGCGCCGGTAGAAGAGATAGGATTAGAAGTTGCCCGGGAAGTGCAGGAGCCGGGTGGAGTATTCGATTTAGGAGAAATCAACAAGGTTGAAGAGCCTGCGCCGTCATCATATGAAATCGAAACGGACGCCCCACGGGCGCCGGTAGGACCGCCACACCAGTTTGAATTAGAGGAAATGCCTGAACCACACGGACCGGCAGGGCCGCCTCATGAAATAGAATTTGAGGACCTGAAAGGCCCGGAAGATACGGCAGGGGAAATAGAATTTGACGGGGTGAAAGAGGAAGAAAAGCCGGTACAAGAGATCGCAGCTCAAGAAAACAAAGAAGCGGAAGATGCGTTTGGGGATTTCGGATTGAGTGGGTTTTTAGACGACGATGAACCCGCAAAGGCCGAGGAAGACCAGGAAGTGAAAGAGCCACACCAACGAGCAAGGGAGTTATATTCGAAAGCAGAGGAGCTTATTAAACAAGGGCGGCACTTTGAAGCTGCTCTAAAGTTGGAGAAGGTAGTCGAATTAGATGATGCCATTGCCTCTTATTATTTTTTGTTGGGTTTTACCCAGTCGCAAATTCCTTTATTGAGAGCAAAAGCAGAGGCGAATCTCCTTCGGGCCGCTGAAATGGAACCCCATAATGCGGAGCCTTTGTATGCCTTAGGGCTTTTATACCGTGCTGAAGAGGTACCGGAGAGAGCGGAAGTGTTTTTCAGGAAAGCATTGGAAGTAAACATCGATCATAAGCTGGCCGGGAAGATGTTGAATGAGATGGAGGGAGTGGAGAAGGAAGAGGAGGCGCCGAAGAAGAAATCGTTTTTTTCGATCTTCGGCAGAAAATCCTGACCCCGTGGCACGGGGAACCCATAAGGGGCGGCCTATAATGGGCTTTCGAGTACCAGGAAAACGTATCGCTCATGAAAAGTTAGCCTACCATGAAATTACATTGCCTTCGGCGACCCTGCCGGGGGCCAAACTTTTGAAAAAGTTTGATCAAAACTTTTGTTGAGCCGTAGTGCTGCAGTCACTTTCCCTAATGCTTGCTCTAAAAGCGGCGCAGCAAGCGGGGGAAGAATTTCCTCAGATCATCGAAGTAAGTATAGAACAAGGGAACGGCAAAAAGCGTCAGGAACGTAGAACTGGCCAGACCTCCAATCAAGGTAATGCCCATAGGAGAGTAAGGAATGCCTACTAAAGCGGTGTTTCCTAAGGCCATGGGCAGCAGCCCGAAAATAGTGGTTAATGCGGTCATCAAGATGGGCCGGATACGGTGCATGCCGGCTACGAGGATAGCCTGCTCCCGCTGCATACCGCCCCTGCGGTACTGGTTGATCAGGTCGATCAGCACGATGGCATTGTTGACCACCACCCCGATCAGCACCACAAAACCGATGCCCGCCATTATCTCGAAGGTAGTTCCCGTCAGGAATAGAAACCAATAAGAACCTACAAAGGCAGCGGGAATTGCCACTAATACCGAAAGAGGCAGCGCAAAGGATTCAAACAATACGCCCATAATCAGGCATACCAGCACTAAAGAAAAAATCACCGCAGTCTGCAAATCGGCAAGTTGTTCCTCGAACATCCTGGCCCGCTCTCCTTTCGTATAGGAATAACCGGTGGGAAATTTGAAATTTTTGAAGATTTTTCCCAATCGCCGGCCCATCTCTTCCATATCTTCATCACCGAAAAAGACTTTCAATTCCAAAGAAGATTTGCCGTTTTCCCGGCGAATATTGCCCACGCTTTTGTGATAAGTCAGGTTGGCAATAGAGGCCAGGGTAGTATCTACACCGCTGTCGGTTTTGATAAAAGTGTTCCGCAGTTGGGCTACGGATTCCCTCTGCTCCGGCTTCGATTTGACATAGATTTCGATCTCTTTTTCCGGGGTCTGGAAATTGGATATTTTACGTCTTCCTAAAGTGAAACGTACCAACTGACTCAAATAACCGGGATTTGTGCCTAAGTGAAAGGCTTTTTCCCGGTCTGCGGCGATGTGAATTTCGTCGTTGCCGGTCTCTATATCGGTTTCCACTGCCAGCACACCTGCCACTAATTTCACCTGTTTTTCGATTTCGTCGGCCAGGTCGCCCAACACGCCGATATCGTAGCCGCTGAGTACATAGGTTAAGGAGGATTCCGAAGCGCCCTCTTCCTCACGCCAGGTGGTGCGCATCTTGACGCCGGGAATCACCGGCAGGATTTTTTTTATATCTTCGGTCAACTCTTCACGGCTCATGCGCTTATAATTGCTGAGGCCCAGCAGGTTGGCAACTTTGCGGTAAATCACATGATACCACTGGGTGTCCGGGTTGGGTTTTAGATATACTTCCAGCCTGCCGGAGAATTTAAATGACCGTACCGAAATATGATCGATATGGTAAACCTCGTCTTTTTCCTTTATTTTTTTAGCCAGGTAGGCCATGGTTTTATCCACTTTATCTACATTGTAATTGGAAGGGAACTCGCATATGACCCGGGCATCCCTGGGCCCGCCTTCGGATGTATCGGACTTTTTGATCAATTTTGCCGGGATAGCCATGCTGGCGATCAGCAGCACGATAACGATCAACGCGTCCAATCTATGTTTCATAATTTTGACTAAGGTGGTCTGGTACCACTGGGTGACCCGGCTGTGGGTAAATTGGATAATTTCTACTTTTTTGGGAATGGCTTTGGTTGAACCTAATGGGGTTAATATCAGGGCGATAACAAGACTGCCGAAAATAGCAAAAATAACCGGTACGCCGATGCGGGTGAGGTAAAAAGAGAGAATGGAATTACCTCCCATGATCATCAGGGGAAGAAAAACCACGATGGTGGTGAGTGTAGCCAGTATAATGGCCAGGCCCACTTCGGAAGCGCCTAATATGGCAGCCCGTTTAGCGCTGTAGCCTAAACCGTTAAAGCGGTAGATGTTCTCGGTAATAACGATCGAGTTATCCACCACTAAGCCGATAGAGATCATTAAGCCCATCATGGTAAAGCTATTTAACGTCCAGCCTAAAGCATAGATCATCAGCACCGATATCAACAGCGACAGCGGGATAGTCAGGGTTAACATGAGGGTGATGCGCATTTTCCTTAAAAAGAAAAGCAGCACGAAGAATGCGAAAAAACCGCCCCACATCATAGTGGTTTTGACATTCTCGATGGATTCGTTAATAACCCTGCCCTGGTCCCAAAAAACAAAAAACTCCACTCCTTTTAGTTCCGCCCGGTTGTTGAATTGTTCCTGCAGTTTTTCGTTGATCAGGCGGCTCACTTCCACGGTATTGGCTTCACTCTCTTTATAGGCCACCAAACCGGCGGCAATCTTGCCGTCTACCCGCATAATACTGCGCATTTCTTCATCGAAATCATAAACCACTTCGGCGATATTTTCTACTCTAACGCCATTGCCGATCTCGATTTTTTTTATATCTTCTAAAGTAGAAAAACGGGATTTGCTCCTGAGCAGGTATTTCTTTTTGCCCACATAGACATAGCCGTTGGACATGGCAAAATTTTCTCGCATCAAGTTATTCATCAACTGCGGCAGGTTCACCCGGTAGGTTTTTACCTTGTCGGTATCGACGATGATCTGGACATACTTCTCCCGCAGGCCGAAAAGTTCCACGTTGGCTACCCCTTTGATCCCCTCGACGGCTTGCTTGATAAATTTATCGGCGGCATAGTAAGGGTCCACCACGGTTTCGTCATAAGAGATGCCCATGTATATGATGGGATCGTCGTCGGCCCGGAAACGGCGAATATAAATCCGCTCCTGGTCTTCCGGCAGTAAAGGGCGGGCCCGTTCTACCCGGTCGGCCACCTGGGCATAGGCCAGGTCCATGTTTGTGCCCTGGACAAATTCCATCCAGAACCAGCAACCGTTAGACGAGGAATTGCTGAACAGTCTTCTTAAGTTTTTGACTGTTTTTAACTCGCCTTCCATGGGTTTTACGATCTGGTCTTCGATCTCTTTGGGATTGGCGTCCCGGTAAGGCACCCAGATGCCCATAAAAGGCACCGAAAGGCCGGATGGAAAGAGATCCATTTTAATACGGTTGTAAGCGATAAAACCGACCACTAAGATCGCCAGTAAAATCATGGCAACAGTGACTGGCCTGCCGATAGAGAATTTAGGCAGCAGCCGTTCCGTTATTTCCGGTTCGCCGGTATCTTCTAATGCGCCCTGCACGGGCTGTTCTTTTTCTTCTGTCATTTTACTTTTTTTTATTTACCAAGAAGTTGCCTCCGGCGGCCACTTTTTGAAAAAAGTGGACAAAAACTTCTATTTAGCCCAACGCTTAGGCAAATTCTCCAACGTTGGACAGGGGCGCAAACGTTCCGCTAATTAGAAGTTTTGTTCAAACTTTTTCAAAAG
>JAGLSW010000771.1 GCA_023135565.1 Candidatus Aminicenantota bacterium
CAATGGGGGCGTCACCCGGCAGGGCACCGTAGTGCGGGAAACCTATAAGGCGCTGAAAAAAAATTAGTCTAAGGACTTGAAAAATTCTCGATTTTGTGTAAAACTTAACTATTAAAAAAAACAAGGAGTTTTAAGATGAAGAAACTAACTTTATTGTTATTGATTTTCATACTGGCTGTGCTCCCTGCTTTTTCCGATAAAAAGGAAGACAGGGAATTGGTTCGCACCCAGGACTACATTGCGGCAGCCACCAAAACCGGCGCTGCAAAGATCCAGGCGCTGCAAGCTTACATCAAAAAATTCCCCGATATCAAACAAAAATGGACAAAGTTTGCTTATTATTCATTGACAGAGGAGTCGTTTAAGACCAATAAATATGGCGATGCGGTCAAATACGGGAAAAATAGTTTAGAAATCGGCGTACCGGGGCAAGGCGGCGAAGAAGCAAGGCTTTACCTGATTCTCGCTAATTCTTTGGGTATTACAGGCTCTCCTGTTTTCAATAAGGATGAGGCCCTGAAATATGTCAATAAAGCCGTCTCTTTTTCCACCCAGAAGAATCTGAAAGATACGCTGCAAGCAGCCAAAGACCTGAAGAAAAAACTGAGCGGCCCGCCTCCGAAAAAGTTGTCCCCTGAACAAAAGATCAAAATGCACTATGGTAACGAGGAATATGCAGAGGCAATCTCTTTTTACAAGAACCTCGGCGAAGTAGAGAAAGCCGACCCGGAAATCCATGAAACTTATGCCAATGCCCTTTACAAAAGCAAAAAATACAGCGCTGCTCTCAAGGAATTCGAAGCTCTTTACGCCGATAATAAGAAGGCGATATACGCCTCCCGCATGGCCGACATGTATGAAAAACAGAAAAAAAGGGATCCTGCCGTCAAGTATTATTTAGAGGCCAGCCTGCTGTACCAGGAAGAACAAAATAGTACCAACCGGCAAGTTACATTCAAAAGAGCCCAGTACAATATCCACGAGAAATACGATCTCAATAAAAGAATAGAAAAATATAATAAAGCCTTACAAAACCAGCAGTCATCGGCTAAAAAGAATGTAGACCAAATCGCCGGTATGAAAAGAAAAATAAGAAGAGAAGGAAGACGTTTGCGCAAGGATTACGAACGCCAGGGAATGGACCCGCCGCAGTACGAATTAGACAAAGTACAGAAATTAAAAGATAAACTTGCCAAATTGGAATCCGGCGGCGACTCCAGCGGCGGAGTAGGTGACGAAGGCGCTAAAATCGAAGCAGAGAAGAAAAAAATCGAAGCCGAACTGAAATCACTGTTGAACAGCGCTAAAAAACGACTGAATTTATAGAGATCGAGATAACCCGGGAGGAGATATATACTCCTTCCGGGAACTATCGCGAGCAGACAGGTGCGGGCACCGCCCCCCTTCGTGAAAGTACGAACTTTTGGATTAAGAACCGGGAAAAAAACGGTGGGGAAAACTAAATACGTTGTTTTTACGTACTATATTTTTAGCTGAGGAGAAGCTGTAATTTTGAACTATAAAACTATAGGTTTTTGATAGGAGTCAGAATGAACAAAGCGATTAATATCCTTGCCTTAATTATCGTTGCGGCAGCCCTGATTTTCGGGGGCTACAAGCTCTTTTTCCAGGGAACCGAAAAAGAGGAAACGGAAATCATAAAAGCTGAGGCGAAACAAAACTCCAGCCAGCGGGAGTCTCTGATTCCCGTGAAAGTGATAACCAGCCAACGGGGCGATCTCCCCCTGCGCAAAAGTATTTCGGGTATCGCCGGTGTCTGGGAAAAAGCAGTAATTAAAGCGGAAGTTTCGGGAAATGTTGAAAAAATCGCCTGTAGAATAGGCCAGTTCGTAAAAAAAGGTCAACTGCTGGTAAAATTGGACGATTATGAACAGAGGCTGAAAGTGGAAAACATGAGGGCTAATAAATTAAAAACCCTGTCCAATTACTTAGTCAAAGAAACCACTGAAATTCACGTTAACCCCGAATTGAGCGAGACGGAAAAAAAGGAATTAGAAAAGAAAAAAAATGAACTCTTAAAGGCCCGGGCCGATTATGAGAAAGGGAAAATTAGGAAAAGCGATTTTGAGAAGATCAGCACCGCCTATGACACCGCCTTAGTGCTTTCCGGGGAATCGCGGGAAGAAGTTTTGAAAGCGGTGGAACATCTCACCCAGGATACCATCGCCCTGCAGCAGGCGGAATTAAACCTGCAGCGCACCGCCATCAAGAGTCCTTTCCCCGGGGTGGTCACCGACCTGCACCTGAGCAGCGGCGAGAAGATAACTACCGGCCGGGAAGTAGTAAAAGTAGTGAATCTCAAGACCCTCTACCTGAAGGGTTTGGCCTTAGAATCGGAGATAAGAAATATCAGGAAGGGCATTCGTGTGCGAATTAAATTCGATGCCTACCCCGAACAATACCATTACGGCGAAATCGAGATGATCAGCCCGGAAGTAGACCCGGATAAAAAAACCATCCCCGTTTACATCAAAGTAAATAACGACGAAGGCCTATATTATCCAGGCATGCGGGCGGAATTGGATATCGAATACCGGGTCCGGGAGAATGTCATTAAAGTGCCTATAGACGCCATTGTCCCCAGGCAGGGCCGTTACTTAGTCTTTGTTTTAAAAGAGATTAAAGGCACTACCGCCACCGCCATGTGGGAATACGTCGAATTGGGCGCTAAAAATGACGAAGAACAAGAGATAAAAAGCGGTATTTCAGCGGGCGACATCGTCGTTGTTGAAGGCCAGATGACCCTGGCGCACCAATCGCGGGTAAAAATACTAAAATGAGCGCCATCGATATTTCAGTCAAGCGGCCCGTGGGCGCGATTATGTTTTTTGTCGGCATTCTCCTATTGGGCGTCATCTCTCTCGATAAACTCTCCATCAACCTGCTGCCCGATCTAAGTTACCCGAAACTGACGGTACTCACCCAATACCCCGGTTCAGGCCCGGAAGAGATCGAAAAATTCATCACCGCCAAATTGGAAGCCCCGCTCTCCTCCATACCCAATATTAAGGAAATAACCTCTGTTTCCAAAGAAGGGAATTCCATTATCACCTTAGAGTTTCACTGGGGCACGGACATGGATTTTGCCCTGCTGCACACCAAGGAGAAAACCACGGAAGCGGAACATGTGCTGCCCGATGATTGCGACCCCCCCATTATTTTAGAGTGGGACCCTTCATCTTCGCCCATCCTGGTGATCGTGCTGCAGAGCAAAGCCATGAGTTTAAAGGATTTGAAGGAGACGGCGGAATTTATCATCGTGCCCCGCTTAGAGCAATTGGAAGGGATTTCCAAAGTGGAGATCAGGGGCGGTTTCGAAGAGGAAATCTCCGTAGAGATCGACCCGGGAAGAGCCAATAATATCGGTGTTTCTTTGTCTGAAGTGACGGCTGCTATCAGGCAGAATCATATTTTCCGCAGCGGCGGTATGGTACGCAAAGATAAATACCGTTACACCCTGAAGATCGAAGCAGAGATCCAGGAACCCTATGAGATAGAGGAAATCGTTGTCAAAAGGATAAAAGGCCGCAATATCCTGGTCAAAGATATCGGCCGCGCCTTTTATAAAAACAAAGTGAAACAGGGCGACATCCGTTTCGATGAGAGGGCCGTTATCTCTTTATTGGCTTACAGGGAAGCCGGCGGCAATACTGTAAACGCCACCCTGGATGCGGAGAAAGCGCTGGCCTATATGGTCGAAGAGATCAAAAAACAGAACAAAGATGAGGAAGACGAAACCGCGGCCCCCGGCATAAGCGGCGCGGCAAATGGGAGCGGGACACAGGGTAAAAATCAGGCCGTCTTCGACCTGGAATCCGTCGTAGTAGCCAGGGAAGCGGATTTAATTATATCCTCCATCAACTCGCTGCGTTCCTCGCTGCTGCTGGGTGCAGTGCTGGCATTTTTCGTTCTTTTGCTTTTCCTGCAAAATTTCCGGGACCCACTGCTGGTTTCCATCGTCATTCCTATTTCCATCATATCTACCTTCGTATTGATGTTTTTCTTCAAAGTTGACATTAATATTATGTCTTTAGGCGGCCTAGTATTGGGCGTCGGTATGTTCGTAGACAACTCCATCATCGTACTGGAATCTATTTTCCGGCACCGGGACAAAAACAACCTGGCCCCAGCCATTATCAAAGGTACCAAAGAGGTAAGCGGAGCGATTGCGGCCTCTACTTTTACTACTATATCTATTTTTCTACCGGTGATTTACCTCTACGGGATTACCGGCAAACTATTCCGTGACCAGGCCCTGACCGTATCTTTTTCGTTGATCTCCTCCTTATTGGTGGCCGTTACGCTGCTGCCCGCCCTATCGGGCATCGAAGCCATTTTTAAGCAGGCCTATACCGCGGCCACCACTGTTGAAAAAAAAGCCGGCAAGTGGTATTTCTTTCCTTTGAAAGGTGTAAACTATATTATATTACTGCCGCTCAGGATCATCGGCAATATTATATTTTTTTTCGGCGCCGGAATATTCCTGTTTTTCAAATATCTTTTTAAATACCTGGCCCGATACTCGAAGATTCTTTTAGATCCCTTATTTAAAGGATTCAATTATACTTACGATAAATTCGACCGTTTCTACCACAAAATATTGGACAAAATCCTGGACAAAAAAATTATCGCCTTAGTGTTGAGTATCGTGGTGCTGCTTCTTATCGGGGGCAGTTTCATGCTGCTAAAAAAAGAACTGCTGCCCACACCGGACAGCCGCAAATTCGAAATCAAAGCCAACACTATGCCCGTGTTCGGTTTCGAAGAGACCAACCGCATCGCCGCCCGTATAGAAACCAGTCTCAGGAAGAACGAGTTAGTAGATTTCGTTTTTACCGAAGTGGGCGCCGTATCCCAGCTCGCCGGCAGGAGCGAAGATATGTCGGTGAACAGCATCCACTACATCGTAAAGTGCAAATCGCCGCGGGCGCGGGCGCAGGTGATGGAAGCAGCCCGGGAAATCTTAAACCTGGAGAAAGAATACACCAGTTTGCAGGATTTCACCCTTTTCCTCGAGAAGAACACCCTGTCTCAATATCTCTCCATGGAAGGCGAGAATTTCCAGGTCAAAGTATTCTACGAGGACATCGAAACCGGGAAAAAGGCAGCCGGTTTAATCATTGCCGGGATAGAGGAAATGGGCGGCGTACATGATCTTAAAGCCACCACTTCGGAAGGTAAACCTATATTTGCCGTGGCCTTTAAGCAGGGCTTATTGGACACCTTAGCTGTCACCAAAGAGCAGATAGCCGGTTTCATCAACCAGGCCGTCCGGGGCCAGAAAGCGGAAACCCTGAAAAAAATGCAGAAGAGTTTCGATATTTTTGTGCGCGTACCGGTAGATGGCATCATGGAGATGAGGCGGCTGCTTTCCCTGCCCGTGCTAATCAACGGCAGCACCTATTATTTGAACGATTTAGTGGAAGTCAGGGAAATAGAATCTATCAAAGAGATCGCCCGCGAATCCCAGGAGCGTTACTTTTTGGTTTCCGGCGATGTAAAAGGGAAGAATCTCGAGAAGTTTATTGCCCGGGCGGAAACTATCATGGCCGGTATCGACCTGCCCCGCAGCACCCGGTTTATTTTTTCCGGGGAAGAAGAGGAGCGCCGCAAGGCATTCGATTCGCTCAACCAGGCTATCTGGTTGGCTATCATCCTGGTTTATATGATTATGGCCGCCAAGTTTGAAAACATATTCCAGCCTTTTATTATTATGCTGACCGTGCCCATGGGATTGATTGGAGCTTTCTTATTTTTGCTGGTATCCGGGAATTCGCTCAGTATTATTTCCGGCATCGGCATCCTGGTATTAATCGGCATCGGGGTGAATGACGCCATTGTAAAAGTGGAATATTCCAACCAGAAGCGCAGGGAAGGCATGGGCGTCCGGGAAGCGATTTTGACTGCTTCGAAAGTGAGGCTGCGTCCTATTTTGATGACCACATTTACCACGATTTTCGGTTTAATACCCATGGCCCTGATGACCCAGACCGGCGCGGAACTTCAGCGTCCGCTGGCATTGGTTATTATCGGCGGTTTATTATTCACTACTTTCTTAACCCTCATATTCATACCTGTATGTTATGAAATCTTAGAAAACATCAGGGAGAAAAAGAAGGCCCGCAGCGTGTGAGGGGTGCGGCGCACCCAGCCTATAAGCGGCTTTGCCGCAGGGAGCGTTTTGATTCTAAATCCCGTGCGCAGGAGCAGCGTGTGAGCGTTTTTGATTCTAACTTATCAAAAGTTTTGATAAACTTTTACAAAAGTTTGGCCTCCCCGGCAGGGGCCGTCGGAGACAAAAAGAATGATTAAAAATATTATTGAAAGGCCCGTACTGGCCACTATCTTTTTTGTTATCGTTATTTTGTTGGGCGCCTACTCCCTGAAAAACACGCCTATCGAATTAGTGCCCGATGTGGAAGAAGGGCTGCCTTCTTTAAAGGTCAGCTACGCTTGGCCCGGCATCTCTCCTGATGTGATGATGCAGAAAGTACTCATCCCCGCCGAAGGGGAGATCATGGACATCCAGGGAGTGGCCAAAATAAGCAGCCGGGCGCTGCCCGGTTCCGGGCTCTTGGATGTGGAATTCAGCCGTGACACCAGGATGAATTTTGCCACAGTTATCCTCAGCGAGAGATTGAACCGCCTGCAGGACACGCTGCCCACCCAGGTGATGAAACCTAACGTCAAGCCCTTTGTACCCGATGAATTCGAGAAAAAACCGGCCCTCGAGTTCGGCGTCCACGGCGAAAACCTATCGATCTTCGCCTTAAAAAAGATCGTGGATAAAGAGATCACTCCCTTCCTGAGGTCCATCCGCGGCATCGAAGAGATCGAAGTGCACGGCGGCGTAGAACCGCAGATCAAAATCCAGACCGACATAGACAAAATGAAACGCTTCGATGTAAGCATCGCTTTAATCAACCGGCGCATCAGGGATTACTATTACACCAAAAAATCGGTCACCATGACACAAAAAGGCGGTGAAATTACCCTGGCCCTATCGGAGTCTCCCGGAGCAGTGCTGGATCTCCAGGAAATCGTCCTGAAATCTATCGACAGCAAAAAGCTGCGCCTGAAAGAAGTAGCCGATGTTTATTTAGGCTATGAAGAGCAGCGCTACGAACACCGTTTTAACGGCATGCCCAATATCGGTTTCGGCATCTACAAAGAAGCCAAATTCAGTTCCATGGAATTGGCAAATAAAGTGCGCGAAAAGCTGCAATTCCTGGCTAACCGCTTAGACGGCAAAGTGCAGTTCTCCCTACACGGCGATGAAAGTAAAAAACTGAGAAAAAATCTACTCCGCCTGGCCATAATCGCCATACTGATCTTATTTATCATTTTTGTCATCTTAATCGTTATCGTCAGGGATGTGAAAGCCTCCATTTTAATTTTCTCTTCTGTTTTTTTCTCGGTTTTTACTACGTTTACCATGATCTACCTCTTTAAAATTCCCCTGAACCTGCTCACCCTATCGGGGTTGGCCTTAGGATTCGGGTTGTTCGTAGATAATGCCGTGGTAGTGTTCGACAGCATCCTCAGGCACAGGGAGAGAGGGGTGGAGCGGAAAAAAGCAGCCGTAGAAGGCGCTAAAGCCGTTATGCTACCGGTGTTTTCGTCCACCCTGACCACCATTATCGTATTTTTCTCCTTCGCCCTATTATTTAAAGACCGGCTGCGCATCTATTACCTGCCCTTAGCCTATATTATCACCATCGCCCTGCTTTCTTCCATAGTTGTCTCTTTCGTGCTGATTCCTTCTTTAGGTTCCAGGTTCAAAATCAAGGTCAAGAAAAAAAACATACGATTCAAAAAAGGACGGTTTTACCCCTTTATTTTAAAATATCCTTTATGCATTATAATTCCCATCATCTTTCTCTTAATTTACTCCTATACCACTTTTGAAGATGAAGTCTCTACCGGCGGTTTTTTTAGCTGGCGCTCAGGCGGCAGTTCCTATGTGTGGCTCAGTTTCCCTTCCGGCGCCGAATTCAAAGACATCCGCAAGGAAATCCTCAAATTCGAAACCCTGGCTGTATCGAAACCCTTTAACAAAGAGATCAGCACCAGTATCTACCCCGGCAGGGCCAGTATGAATATCACCTATCCTGAAGAGATCGAAGCATCTGCTTATCCTCTCCAGTTGGAACAAGAGTTGATCGGCATCGCCACCAACCTGGCCGGTATAGGCATAGGCGTGGGTGGAATGTCCCAGGAACCCTATCATTACAACCCAAACACCGGCACTTATACACCCTACCAGATCCAGATAAGGGGATACAACTACGAAAAATTATTAAAGCTCGCTTACCGGCTCAAGAAAGACCTGTTAAACCACCGCCGCATAAAAGTGGTGGACGTGCAAACCGACAAACAATCCTGGTGGGGAGCAAAAGATAAGTTTTATTCGTTAAAATTGGACAGGAAAAAGTTAAAAGCCTACCGTTTAGAACCTACTTATCTTTTGGGCATCATCTCCTCTGTATTAAGGGAGAGCGCCAACACCGAAAAGTTAAAATTCGACGACAGGGAACTATCTATCGAGATAAAAGCCTCGGATGTGGATGAAATAGAACTGTCCGATATTTTAGACATGAACCTGCGCACCTTTGAAGGCATCCCTTTCCGGGTAAAGAATGTAGTCACACTGGACCTCACCACGCAGAAAGGGGGGATCACCCGGGAGGACCAGGAATATTTTGCCATGGTAATGTGGGACTATTTAGGTTCAGCTAAAGCAGGCGACCGGCACCACAAGGCTGTATTCAAGAACCTGACCCTGCCCGTGGGTTTTTCCAAGAGCGAGGAAGAGAGGCGTTGGCGTATGACCGAGGAGGAGGAGCATCAATTGTTAACCGCTATTCTTCTCTCCTTCCTGTTGATATACCTGATATTGGGCATACTATATGAAAACATCATCCAGCCCATATTGATTATGTTAGCCATTCCTTTAGGGTTGATCGGGGTTTTTGCCGCTTTTGTGAAAATGGAATACAGTTTCACATCAGCCTCTTATATCGGCATTATCATACTATCCGGCGTAGTGGTTAACAATGCCATCCTATTGGTAGACAACATAAACCGTCATGTCCGTAAATCGAAAGATTTGGTGCAGGCTATCGTAGTCGGCACCAAAGAGAGGATACGGCCTATTTTTATGACCACGGCCACAACTGTTTTGGGCATGATGCCTTTGATTATCTTAAAGCAAAAGGCAGCCTCTTCGGCGGACATCTGGTCCAACCTGGCCTTATGCACGGTGGGTGGATTAACCACCTCGGCTACGTTTATTTTATTTGTGCTGCCTATCTTTTATTATCTTTTGTACAAATTGCAAAAATATGTTACCGGATTTTATGCCGGGCACAAAGCAGCATCAGCAAGCAGCAAGTAAGAATAAGTCTCTTCCAGCGGCGAGTTTTTAAGTCAAACAGCCACCATAAAATGAACATGAGATGGATTTTGTAGTATAATTTCGGTTAGTCATAGTGACCTCCTTTTTGGTTTTAATTTTTTTTGAGATTGATTTTACAGGAAGGAGGTCTTTTTATAAAGGGAAAGCTTTAATCCAGCCGAAGGCTGGATGCGATTAAAATAAAAAAAGGCAGCCAAATCGTTGGCTGCCTTTTTTTTATTTTAAGCTACTATTTTTTAGTACATTCCGCCGCCTGGAGGCATTGCCGGCATTGCCGGGGCTTTATCGTCTTCGGGAAGTTCCGAAATCAAACCTTCGGTGGTCAACAGCAGCCCGGCTACGGATGCAGCGTTCTGCAGGGCGATCCTTACTACTTTAGTAGGATCGATAATACCGGAAGCAATCATATCGGTGTATTTTTCAGTTAATGCATCGAAACCGTGATTGGCCTCTTTGGATGTTTTGACTTTTTCTACGATCATCGCGCCTTCATGACCGGCATTGGCCACGATCTGGCGCAGCGGGGCTTCCACAGCCTTGAGCAGGAGATTGATACCTAACTGCATATCCCCCTCCAGCTTGAGACCCTGTAAGGTCTTCACGCTTTTCAGCAGGGCAATACCGCCGCCGGGTACGATACCTTCTTCAACCGCGGCTTTGGTAGCATGCATAGCATCTTCGACACGGGCTTTCTTCTCTTTTAATTCGGTTTCAGTGGCAGCGCCGACACGAATGACGGCTACACCGCCGGAAAGTTTTGCCAACCTTTCCTGGAGTTTCTCTTTATCATAATCGGAAGTGGTGTCTTCGATCTGCTTCTTGATCTGGTTGATGCGGCCCTTGATGTTCTCGTCGGTACCGCCGCCTTCAACGATTGTGGTGTTATCTTTGTCAACTACAACCTTGCGGGCGGAACCGAGATGTTCGATGGTCACATTTTCCAACTTCATACCCAATTCTTCGGAAACTACCTGCCCGCCGGTAAGGATAGCGACATCTTCCAGCATGGCTTTACGCCTATCTCCGAATCCCGGAGCTTTTACGGCTACTAAATTGAGAATTCCCCTGATTTTGTTGAATACTAAGGTGGCCAGGGCTTCGCCTTCGATGTCTTCCGCGATGATCATCATGGGGTTGCCCGACTTGGCTACCTGCTCCAACAGCGGCAGGATCTCTCTCAGGTTGGATAATTTTTTGTCATAAAGAAGAATGTGGGGATTTTCAACTTCCGCTACCATTCTTTCCGCGTCGGTGACGAAATAGGGAGAAAGGAAACCCCTGTCAAACTGCATCCCTTCCACGAATTCCAGGATCGTGTCAAGAGATTTGCCTTCTTCGACTGTGATAACGCCATCTTTACCCACTTTTTCCATTGCCTCGGCGATAATTCCGCCGATAGAAAGATCGTTGTTGGCGGAAATGGAGCCAATCTGGGCGATCATTTTACCGCTGACTTCCCGGCTGAGTTTTACCAGGTCTTCAACCACCTTCTCGACACCTTTGTCGATGCCTTTTTTAATAAGGGTGGGGTTGGCGCCGGAGGTTACCATTTTCAAACCTTCTTTATAAATACTCTGGGCCAGCACGGTTGCCGTGGTGGTGCCGTCACCGGCTACATCGGAAGTTTTAGAAGCCACTTCCTTTACCATTTGTGCGCCCATATTCTCCCGCGGGTCTTTTAAGTCTATCTCTTTGGCTACCGTCACGCCGTCTTTGGTGATGGTAGGGGAGCCGAACTTCTTTTCCAGGATGATATTGCGTCCCCGGGGCCCCAGTGTTGTTTTTACTGTATCAGCCAGTTGGTCGATGCCTTTCAGGATGGCCTGCCTGGCTTCTTCGCCTAATGTTATTTGCTTAGCCATGTTTCCTCCTTCTTAAATTTTTCAATTAGGTTTACTTTTTGCATGGTTTTTAAATTGCGTTTCAAGGGACTACTCGACTTTGGCAAGGATGTCGGACCGGGAAATAACCAAGTGTTTCTTACCTTCGATCTTGATCTCTTCACCGGCGAATTTTCCAAAGATCACCTTGTCGCCGACTTTGACTAATTTTTTCAATTCTTCGTCTGTGCCGACGGCAATTACTTTACCCATGCTGGGTTTTTCTTTTGCTGTGTCCGGGATGATGATGGAGCCGACTTTTTCTTCTTGTTCCAGCGGTTCCACCAGGACCCTTTCATCTAATGGTTGAACTTTCATGTTTCACCTCTTAAATCTTTATGTTTTTTAAATTTATTTACTTCGTTCATGTTTCGTTACCTCTATCAAAGAGGATTGATAGTATAATATAAAACAAAGGATTTGTCAACCCTTTATTATAGATTTATAAAATTAAGTTGAGTGTCCCGGTATCAAGTTTTTTTCTTGCCTGAGAGATATGGGGGGGATATTAAAATTAGGCGGTGAATTTGGGGTTCCAGGTAGGGTTGAAATTCTTTCAAATTTATGTTATCTTGATGGTCTAATCGGAACGTGACTGATGCGGAGTTGTTTTGAATAACGTGAGGCCATATGAAAAAGAAAGAAAAAGTACTTGTGACCGGAGCCGGAGGATTTATAGGGAGTCACCTGACTAAGTGCCTGTTGAAAAAAGGGTATGAAGTTATTTGCTTAATAAAACCGGGAGAGGACCTTAGACGGATCAAAGACTGTACCGCAGCCAGGATTTACGGGGATTTGACCGAAAAGGATACCCTTTTTCCCGCGGTTAAGGGCGTTTCTTATATCTATCACTTAGCTGCCCTTTTGGGAGGTGGCGTTAATTCTACCGACATATACAAAGTGAATTATGAAGGGTCAAAAAACCTGATCGAGGCGTGTCTCGAATCGAATTTGAAACTGAAAAGATTCCTATTCGTATCCAGTGTAGCAGCCGTGGGCGACACGGGGGATTCCGCTGTATTCGACGAGGAAAGCCCCGCCAACCCGGCATCCGATTATGGGAAGAGTAAATTAATGATCGAGAATCATCTACAGGAATTAGGCGAAAGAATTCCGCATACGATTGTTAGGCTGCCGCTTGTTTACGGCCCCGGCAGTGTCGGTGGGCTATATACGGTATTTAAACTTGCCCGGAAAAGACTTCAATTAAGAGTAGGGAAAAGTGATACCTGTGTGGGATTTGTGGAAGACATTGTGAAAGGGATGCGCTTGGCAGCCGAAAGCCCTACTGCCGTAGGTCAAAAATATTTCCTGGGGGAGGAGAGGGTTTATAGTTCCGTTGAAATAATGAATCATGTCAGCCGGGCATTGGGAAAACGGACGTTAAATCTGCGTATTCCCTATTTTCTTGTATACATGATAGCCTCTTTTGCTGAAGAGTTTGCCCGGATGAGAGGGAAATACCCGATAATTATGAAACATTCGGTATCTGCTTACCTGAATTCCAATTGGCGTTTTAGTACGAAGAAAGCGAGAGAAGATTTGGGCGGCTATATAGAGCATCCCCTGCCTGAAGGCTTGAAAATAACCGCCGATTGGTACAGGAAGAACGGCGTTATATAGCTCAAGAAGACTCCAGGAGGAGCTCACAAGAAGGGCTCAGAGAGGACTCAGGAGGAGGCTCAAGAGGACTCAGGAGGAGCTCAAGAGAACTCAGAATGTTCTCAAGAAGGACTCAGGATAATCTCTCTTATAATTGGTCTGAGATTTCTTTTAGTTTGGCCTGGATTTTTTTAGTATTTCCCGGCCCCATTCTTAACAGGTGCTTCTGGGCGGGAGTCAACTTCTCCAGCGCCGGGTCTTTTAGGGCATAGGTGGTTACTTTTTCTTCCAGTTCTATCTTTTTTTCGATTACCGGCACTTGCAGCAGTATTGTGATAGCACGGCGCAGTGTGTCGTCGAATTCTTCCCGCGGAAAACCGAGGTCTTTAAAGGCTTCCTCGATTAGGGGTTTCGCCTGCCGGTAAAGAGACATGATAACGGCGCTGTCTAAAGAGGAAAAAATTGCTGCTGCCCGGTTATAGCGTTTATAACTGCGCGGGTCTACGTATATTTTGTCATTTTTTCGTATTATCTTGAATTCTTCCGCAGGCAGCAAAAAGTCCAGGTGTGCCGCCGGGCTTTCGCCATTGGCGATATTGTTGATTACAGCGGCGGAAATCCTGATCAGGTCTTTATTTTTCAGCCATTTTGCAAACCCCGGATGGGGCGAAGAATTTGCCAGTAATTCCCGGATCACCGGATCGCTTTCATCGATGCCGATTTCCAGGGTAGGAGTACCTGGCGAGTTTTCTTCTTCACCTGCATCATATACCGGGACAGCAGGCAGGGGTGTTGGCGCTGTGTCTTGGACCGGGAGGAGGTGTTTGGGAAGGGGTGCTTGCCCCGGTAAAGAAAAGATAGAATATCAAAAAGGCCGCGGCTATTGTGGCTATTGTGATGCTGCCCCACATAACTTTTTTATAAGCTTCCATGGTTCTTTTATATCACATCCGCTTCGTTTTTTCAAGAATGTAAAAAAGACTTTAAAGAAACTAAAAAATATGAGAGAATTATACCTGATGCCTGAGATAAAACAAAAAAACAGTAACGACTTGCTTGCTTTGATAAAAGGGACGCAGTCCGCCTCGACTCCTGCCAAAGATGAAGAACTTTTGATGGAAGCCTATAGAGGCGTCGAACTAAAGACCACGGGCGGATATATAGAATTGGCGGACATGGTGGCAAAAGATTCGCAAGATACCCGCTGGATCAAACACCTGTATGAAAAAGCAGCCGATGTGGTAAAATCAGTGGCCGACTTGCGAGAGATCGCCCGTTCCCTGCCCGCTGTGCTGGATGACAGAGAATTTGAGAAAGAACTTTATTTGAGAGTACTGGCGAAACGCCGTACCAAAGAGGAATACGTATTGTATGCCCAGTTGATGTCCATGTATTTGAAAGACGGCGAATTTTCAAAAAAATTGTGTCGTAATATCGAGGCGATATTTTTATCTAAGCGAGTGTTGGAAGAGCAGTATAAGCATTTTATAGAGTCGATAGCCGAACTGCCGGCGCAGCGGAAAATGGAACAATTTTACGGATTCCTAAATAAATATAAGATGAATCGAAATATCAAAGACATCTATTTCAAAGCTGCTAAGGAATTCGCCTATATCAACAAGAACGAAGCGTTGATCGCATATCTCAGGTACTATCATTTGAGTTCTGAAGAAGATAGCAAGACTTTACCTATTCCCGACAGGGTAAAAAAATATATTTTCAAGAATGAGAAGGAGTACGGAAATTTTTTGGCGGTTATCGACTCATTGAAGGAAGACCGCGATATCGGCGCGGCTTTAGGGAAGATTAATGAACGTTACCGCAGGAAGGTTACTTTAGATGAATCGAAGATAGCCGGGATCAAGTCGCGGCATGAAGGAACGGTGAACCGGCTCGGAGAACTCCTGGAAGAAGACGAAAAAACAACCGGTGACAATGAAAAAACAGGAGAAAATGAAGTTGAGCAAAAGTTTTGTGGGGGTGCAGGGGGTGGTTTTCCAAAAGAACCCCCTGCCCGCCGGAGGCAAAAAGAAGCGGAGGCGGTTATTGCCTGGGATGCCCATCAAAAAGAGTTTTTAGAGATGATTGTGGGCAGCGATTATGTGCTTTCCAAGCAGCGGGCCGCGGAATTTGCCCGGTCTAAGAATATATTTTCCGGCAGTTTAATCGACGGGATAAACGAGTTATTTCTCGATAAGTTTGACGATCTATTGATCGAAGAAGAAGGAGAAGATTATATCGTCAACCCGGCATTCCGGGAGGACCCGGCGCGGTTCGGCCTGTAACTTTTATTTTTCAGCCGCTACGTGGAGGAAACGTTAGGTTAGCTAATGGTCAAATTTTACTAATTCCCGGTAAAATTCTACGACGCGGTAACCTTATTGTAACATTCACACGCAGCGCCCCCGGCCAACATCTATTCCTTCTCTATGTCTTTTAAAACCGCCTGGATATTAAGACGCAGGCCAGGTACCTGGTTTTTTACAACATCCCACACTATTTTATAATTGATGCCGAAGTAATGATGTATTAATATATCCCTTAACCCTGCCATATCTTTCCAGGGAATTTTGGGATATCTCTCTCTAACATCATCCGGTATGTTTTTTGCAGCTTCGCCGGTCACCTCAAGCGCCCTTACAAAACTCCGTTTAAGCGTCTCATTTTGCAAAAATTCCGGGTAAGTAAGATTTTCTACCTCATGGTTTAAATAGTCGGTTTCTTCAAGAATATGTTCCAGGAAAGGCTTAAACTGCTTCAAAGTAGTAGACCTCGTTTGATTTTGGGGGTTCTATATGAGGGCTTATCATATCTCCTGTTAATAAATCCACTTTTAATGGGAAAATTTCTCCCAGGCTTGAGCGCAGCCCTAAATAATTGCGGTAATAACCGGAGAAATTCTCATCAAAGGCTGAACGATCAAACTCTACAAGAAAATCGATGTCGCTCTCCGGTTTATGATCCCCCCTGGCATAGGAACCGAAAAGGCCGATTTTTTTAACGCGGTACTCTCGCAAAAGATCGACATGTTCTCGTAGTAACTGCATTATTTTTTTTTTCGACAGTTCCATATCTTTATATTTAGCATAAAATCGTTTTTTTTTCAACTGTGGGATAATTTCTTTTTCAAATTTTTTAAAAAACGCTGCTTATTTCTCCCACCGGGGAAAGAGGATTTTAGGGGACAGGCAAGAAATTTTAGGGGACAGGCAAGAGAACCCCCCCACCGGGGAAAGAGGGTTCTTTTGCCGCGAAAGAGGAAACGTTAGGGGACATGCAAGAGAAACCCCGCAGCGAAAGTGAATGCTATAAGTCCCGAAATGGAAACGTTAGGGGACAGTCCAGGACAATTCCGCCCCTATTTACAAGAAAGCCTTATATGACGCCTTGTTAACAACTATAAAGATTATGTAAAGAAGCGCAGTTTTTAATATTTCCGCGAAAAGGATGAGCAGACCGGCAAGTATAAGAGCTTGAAGGAAGCGGCTTTAGCTTACAGTTTCGAGACTTATATGCAGGTGTTTCTCCAGGAGGTGGACGGCGGGAGTTATTTAGAACCTCACACCGGTTTAGGCAGATGCGATCTTTTGATAGAGGTCGGTGGGAATGAATATGTGACCGAATTCAAGATCTACCGCAGCCAGGGAAAGTTTCAAAAAGGCAAACAGCAGTTGGCTTATTACTGCGAAAGTATGGGGCTGAAAGAGGGTGTTTATCTTGTATTCGTACCCAACACTGTGACTTTGCCCGGCATCGTAGACAGTGTAGAGAGGGTCGGCGAGATCGAGATAAGCACCTATATCGTGCATTACGACGAAGAAAAGGATTTTTAGAGTTTTAAGCTTGATTTTTTAGTCCGGGAGATCATATTTGCATACCACCCCCAATCGTTCCCCGGGCTGCAGAGAAAATGGGAGTTATTAATGACTTATGGCCGTGGGTTTAATTTTTGCATATTTTAGTTTGATCCCGTACTTTTCGGCCATACCTTTTACGGTTTTTTCGGCATTGTCCAGGATTTTTTTTGTATTATAGCCTGCCTCAGCAGCCATTTTTTTTTGGATTCTCCATTTTTCTTCTAATAGTTCATTTTTAATCATGACTATTCCTCCTCGAATAATTCTAAGGGTGTAATAACTTCCGGTACAAAGAGACCCAGCTTCGAATTGATTATACGAATATGTGTTTTTTTATTGGCATTTGCCAGATGTTTGCAGTTCCATGTGAGTAAAAAATCGATTTTGTAAACTGATGCATATGCCAGATGTATGGCGTCTCCCCTCATATCATTCGGCATCAGGGAATGTTTTATATAAATTTCGGCTATCTCTTCAACTTCTTTGGCTCTCGGTAGGATCTCAATTGTTTTAGTTAAATGAATTGCTTTTGCTTTCTGAGGGTAATTTCCTTCATTTAACTCGGCAAGGGTTTCTACTGAAAGATATACGTTGTAGTGTTTTCTCTGTGTGTTCCACCATTCTTTCGTAACTTCAATGAAATTTTTTATACTTTCTCTTTCGTCAACAAGATAGCTCAACACCGTTGTATCCAAATACACCATTTTTTTCATTTTTCAGCCTTCGATGTTAAATATAATACTAACTCCGTCATTTGTCAACTAAAAACCACACCGAGTCAGCAGTTTATCAGGAATGAACAAAAAAAGGGACAGGCCAATTTTATGCATCGCAAAATGTTCGGCTGATTCAGGGCTATTTTCAATAAAGAAACAAAACAGGGGCTGTGCGTTCAAACGTTAAAGTACGGAGAGCAGGCAAAAATATTCCCGACATGCGGTTGACAAAAGGCAGACATTAATTTATCATTATAGTATGAAGTATTTAAACTGGAGTGCCGAAAAAAATGAAATACTGAAGCGTGAACGAAACCTTTGTTATGAGCAGGTTTACTAAAAAAACATTTCAACCGTTGGACCAGGAAGAAAAAGACCTGATGGAATCCATCGAAAAAGAAGATTGGCAAACTGTTAAAAACCTTGACCGGGAAAAAAAAGAAGCTGTGCAAGCAGCACGGAATACTCTGAAAAAAGATAAACGTATTAATCTCCGGCTTTCTCAGAAAGATTATCACCAGATTCAACTCAGGGCAATCGAAGAAGGAATTCCATACCAAACGTTGATTGCCGGTATCGTTCATAAATATCTGAATGGATCACTGCTCCCTAAATATCATGAAAAAAATATAAAACCCGCAGTCTGATAAAAAAACCCACTGCGTGGGGAGCCTATGAGCCGCTTCGCGGCAAAAGCAGCAGAGGCCATGGAATCCAATACCCGCAGTCTGATAAAAAAACAAGCTTATCTCTTGAATTTTAATTTCATGTATGCTATGTTATATTTTCCGAAGCTGGAATTAACGTTGAATTGAACAGGTGATAAAAGATCGAGGTAAAACAGTATGCCCACAGTTTTAAGAATCGGTTCGTTTAGATTTCATTTTTATTCTGACGAAGGCAGTGAACCACCACATATTCATGCTGCTACTCCCGATGGTGAATGCAAATTTTGGCTCGATCCGATCCGGCTGGCAAGAAATAAAAGGGTTTCACCCCATGTGATTCGGGAAATCGAAAAATTAGTGTTCCGGCATTGCGATTTTTTAAAGGAGCAGTACCATGAATTCCACAAAAAATGAAAAAACAGTAAGCATCGAGCCTGCAGCAATAAGGGCCTGGACCGAAGGTAGAATTATTTTCATCGAATTGACTGACGGCAGGATAATCGGTTTCCCCGCCAACCGCTTCAAACTCCTGGAAAGCGCATCGGAAGAACAACTAAAAGAGGTAAGCCTTCGCTTAGATGGTTATGCCCTACGCTGGGAGTCCTTAGATGAGGACATTACCGTGCCGGGGGTGGCTGCGGGAAATTTCCAATTACCTTACGACATAGCTGCCGCTTCTTAACCGCTTACCGGTTACGTAATATATAGCCCCGAAAAACTCATATCAAGATAGCACACGTGGCTTTTTGCCGGTACAGATCATTGCCCCGGCAGCGTTTTGCAATAAAAAAAAGGTTAAAAAAAAAGGGACAGGCTAATTTTTTCTTTGATGCGCGCCTTACCCGGAAACAACGAAATTACCCCACTCGCGTGGGGGGGCGTTGAGCCGCTTCGCAGCAAGTAGCGTTTTTGATTCTCAATTATTAGAAGTTTTGTTCAAACTTTTTCAAAAGTTTGGCCCCCGGCAGGGTCGCCGAAGGCAAAAAGAATAATTTTATGGTAGGCCAATTTTCGGCATCCGGGGGCTTTAAAGAATGTCAAAAATATGAGAAAATAGTATATGTTCACTAATTTGAAAACAAAAGAATCTACGGCCATTATCAATTCCCTGCTGGCTGGGGTGGTGCCGCGCACCGGCATCCAGCATATTGCCGTAGGCAGGACAAAAGAGATCGAAGCGGCCCTGAAATGCTTGCAAGACGTACAGGCGGGCCACAGCATGGTCAAGTTCTGGATCGGGGATTTCGGCAGCGGTAAAAGTTTTATGCTGCGCCTGCTGGATATCCTGGCCCTGAAACAAAAATTCGTCACCGCAGCGGCGGATTTTACCCCGGAAAAAAGACTGTATGCCAACGACCGCAAAGCGGTGTCGCTCTATTCCTCCCTGATGGACAACCTCTCTATCTACACCAAACCCAACGGCGGCGCCCTGACTACCCTGCTGGAAAAGTGGATCGAACAGGTGATTATGGAAACGGCGCGGGCTGGTGATATTCCTTTCGAGGCCGTCCGCAGCGAACAAAACGCCCCTCTAATAAAAGAAAATATCATCAAAACCATCAATAAGATCACCGATATCAATGCTTTCGATTTCGGCATGGTGATATTGAAATATTACGAAGGCTATATGACCCAAAAAGAGGATTTGTGCAAAAACGCCCTGAAATGGCTCAAAGGCGAATACACCACCCGCACCGAAGCGCGCCGCGACTTAGACGTCAGGACCATTATCGACGACCAGAACTACTACGAAATGTTGAAAAATTTCGCTACTTTTTTCACCTACATCGGTTACAGCGGCTTTATGATCAACCTGGACGAAGCCATCAACCTCTATAAAGTCACCCACTCTTCCACCAGGGATAAAAACTACGAAAAAATCTTAAGTATCTATAACGACTGTTACCAGGGCAAAATAGCTAATTTGTTTTTCAACATTGCCGGTACAAACGAGTTTTTGGAAGACAGGAGAAGGGGGCTGAACTCCTTCGACGCTTTAAGAACCAGGCTGGAAGGCAGCAAGTTCGAAACCGCCGAAGTTAGGGACCTTTCCCAACCGGTGATCAAACTGCTGCCCTTGACCCACGACGAAATATTCGTGCTCCTGCAAAAATTAAAAGCTGTATTCGATTTCCATTATGAAAAAAAATCGCACATCGACGACAACGATATTCATAGTTTTATGGAGATTATTTTCAACAAACCGGGGGCGGAGGAATTTTTAACCCCCAGGGATGTGATCAAGGAATTCTTGAGTATTCTCAGTATTTTGCGGCAGAATCCCCACTTAGACAAAGAAAAACTATTCAGGACCAACAGTCTCGAAATTATGCAAGAATTGGGCTTAGAACTGGGCGTCGAGGAATTTTGATGCCCTTCAAACTCCTCTCCACACCGGTCAAAAAATACATCAGGGAACGGAAATGGGACGGTTTCCGGCCCATTCAAACTGCCGCCGCACAGCGCATTATGACCACTGATTTTCATTTCATCCTGGCCTCTAAGACCGCTTCCGGGAAAACCGAAGCCGCGTTCCTGCCGGTTATTTCGCGGATAGAAAACGGGCCGGGTGTGCGGGTGCTTTACATCTCTCCTTTGATTGCCTTGATAAACGACCAGTTAGCGCGGGTGGAAGATTTATGCCGCTATATAGATATCAAAGTCACCCGCTGGCACGGCGATGCAAGCAGGGAACAGAAGAAAAAATTGGCCGCCGAACCGCAGGGTATCCTGTTAATCACCCCGGAGTCCATCGAGTCCATTTTCGTGAATTGGACTTCCCATTTAGACGCCTTATTCTGCAACCTGCAATTCATCATCCTCGATGAAATTCACAGTTTCGTAGGCACGGCACGGGGCTGTCATTTACAGTCGCTCCTGGCCCGGACCAAAGCCGTTACCCGCGGGCCGGTGCGTTTTATCGGTTTGTCGGCTACTTTAGGAGATTTCGAGGCAGTGCGGTCTTTTTTCGGTGCCGCCGGTCAAACTAAAATATTGAGAGATAAAACCCAAAAAGAGGCATCTGTATCTTTTAAATATTACGAATCCCCCGGGCGAATGCTGCCCGCGGAACTAATATTGGATTTGTACCGGGAAACCCTGGACAAGAGGTCCTTAGTTTTTCCCAACAGCCGGGGTAGGGTAGAAGAGGTGGCTGTTAAGCTAAAAAAAGTTGCGCGGAGAACCGGTGATCCGCAGCGTTATTTTGCTCATCATTCTTCGGTAAGCAAGGAACTGCGGGAGTATGCCGAGCATTTTGCCAAAAAGCGTTCGCGGTACAGTTACACTATTATTTGTACTTCTACCTTAGAATTGGGCATCGACATCGGTATGGTTGATTTGATCGTGCAGGTGGACGCCACTTTCTCAGTTTCCTCTTTGGTGCAGCGTTTCGGCAGGAGCGGCAGGCAGGAAGGAGAAAAAAGTAATTTGTTGTTATACGCCACCAATCCCTGGAGTTTACTGCAAGCGTTGGCCTGCGTCGAACTTTTCCGGGAAGGATTTATCGAACCCGTCACCCCGGTCAGGTACCCCATAGATATATTATTCCAGCAGGTGCTTTCGATTTTAAAGGAGACGTTGGGGATCAGCAAGGAGAACCTGCGCAAAAAAATAGCCGGCAATTTTGCTTTTTCGACTATCCTGCCCCGGGACTATGAGAAGTTAATCGAGTTTATGATTAGCGCTGAGTATATAGAAGTGCTGCAGGGGGAGTTGATCATCGGTATTAACGCTGAGAAAATCTTGAACAGCCGTTCTTTTTACAGCGTATTCAAGACTGAGAACAATTACAAAGTGTTTTTCCGGGACAAAGTGATCGGGGAGTTGACCTCGTCGCTTCGGTTCCAGGTAGACCAGAATATATTTTTAGCCGGCAGGATGTGGAAAATCATCGACATGGACGGTAGGAAATTAGAAATCTATGTGAAAGAAGCCGCTGACGGCAAGCGCCCGGTTTTCAGCGGCAGCGGCGGCGACATTCATCCGCGCATCAGGGAGAAGATGCTGGAAATCCTGACCGCTGATTTCTCTTTACCGGATTGCGATGAAACGACGGCGGTTGTTTTTGGCGGTTTAAGGGAGCAGTTTGAAAACCTTCGCGAAAAAACGATATCTTCCCCGGACAGCAGCATGGAGGCGGGCGCGGAACAGCGCCTGTCCGCGGGCGAACACGCACAAGCAGAGCCCACGAACGGGGCTGAAAAAATTCCCCGGCGGCCATTGATCGATGCCGGGTTCCAGGTGGAATTTTACACTTTTACCGGCAGCCGGATCAACCGTACGCTGCAGCAGTTGTTTAAAGAGTTGTTCGGCAGTGATTTTTTTTATGATGAGCATAAAAGTTCTTTTCGTTTGCCTGCCGCCGGGGTCGATGTGTCTTCGTTGGTTGAGGAACTACGGCAATTGCTGGCCCGTTTCGAGGCGCTGTTGGGAAAAGCCTTAGGCAGGCGGGAGAGTGTTTTCGAGTTCAGCAAATGGGGGGATTATTTGCCGAAAGAATTTAAAAAAAAGATATTGTTGTATGATTATTTCGATCTTCCCGGCACGAAAGCCTTTTTAGACAACCTTAGTATAAAAGTTATGAATGATGAATGATGAGGGGTTGTGGGACAGCCTGCAAGGAGCTTTCGAGTAACAGGCAAGCGAATCGCTCATGAAAAGTTTTGTTCAAACTTTTTCAAAAG
>JAGLSW010000772.1 GCA_023135565.1 Candidatus Aminicenantota bacterium
CCCCGGCAGGGGCCGCCGGAGGCAGAGGAATCTTATTCTTTCTCTAACCGGGCAATTCTCTTTTCGAGCAGCCGGATGGTTTCCTGCTGCTCATGCAGCATGTTCTGCTGCTCCTGGGTCACTTTGGTTAAAACCGCCACTATATCCATGGGGCTCATCCCTTTTCTATCTTTTGTAGCCACCAGTTCAGGCACATCTTCAGCAATGAAGCCCACATGTTTTTCCTCGCTGTCTATTTTATATTTGAATTTAACCGGGCAGAGTTCTGTTAAGGTCGCCATGGCTTCATCCGTGCTGAGAAATGAAATATCTTCTTTATATTCCCGGCTGGAAGCATCGGTCCAGATACCACCTGAGGAGCAGTATGCGCCATTCCCTATATGCAGAGGGTACTGCGGCAGCGATTGGCAGATTCCAACCTGGCAATCGGTATTGCAAGTCAGCACTTTAGTGCTGTTATTCACTATAAAATGTACCTTGTGGTTGGTGGCGGAACCGAATTGAGCGCCGTTCTCGGCGGCGGCAATTTTACATATTGCCCCATCGGTGCGGTTGATCTGGAATACCGAATTGACACCAGTCCGCTGCAATTCCATGGAAGTGGTCGGGGTATTGGTGCCGATACCCACGTCACCGTCTGATGCGAGGTAAAGGGTGTTGGTCGGGGCGGCAGACTGGATTATAAGAGGCTGTGCGGAACCGTTGGTGACATCCGCGACAAAAAAACCGGTGTCGCTGCCGCCTACATCCCAGGTCTGCGCTACCCCGCCGCTTTGTTCCAACCGCATGGTAGGCGTGCTGTTATCCACTAAATGTAAATGAACCGCGGGCGTGGATATTCCCAACCCGATCCTGCTGTTATCGTCGATATAGAACGCGCCGTCACCGGCCCCGGCTTCGATAGTAAAAGGCGTTGCCGCGGGAGAATCATTCGCGCTTCCGGCTGAGTTATCCCCCAGGTCGTCGATGAAAAAAGCATTAGCTCCGCCGTCAGCGGATTCGTTGAGGCGGATTTGCCAGTCATTTTTGGGGTAAGATGATGTGCCGCTGGTATCGAGAAAGGCGACGCGCAGGCTATCGTCTTTCAGACGAATCGTATCGGTGCCGAAGCTCTCCCCGTTGGCACAATCGGTGCCGACACAGAAACTCTGGGTTACGATGAGATCGTCATTAACCACCATATCGCCAAGGGGTGTGTCCGGGGCGCCCTGCGGAGAACCGCCGGCTACGATGGCGCCTCCCCTGATGGAGAAGTAACCGGACTGGACCATGGGTTTCATATTTGTGCCGGGTTGAATTCCAATATCCCACCTACTAAAGGATTTTTTTTCGGCACCCCCAACGATAAACTTAATGGGGGCGGCCCCCGGCAGGGCCGCCCAATACTATTGTCTTAAGGCTTGGTGTGTTTTGCGAA
>JAGLSW010000773.1 GCA_023135565.1 Candidatus Aminicenantota bacterium
TTTGAACAAAACTTCTTATAATTTAGAATTAAAAGCGCTCACTCGCTGCCCCCGTGCGTACGGGGTTAGAATCAAAAGCACTCCCTGCCGCGAAGCGGCTTATCGCCTCCCCGTGCGTACGGGGTCATTTTTTTTCTTTTTGTCCCGCAAAAAACGCTTCAAAAACAACTTAATGTAAAACCGGTGAAATTCCCAATCATTCCGGTACTTCCCGGCTACTTTCCACTTTTCATAAGCCATCCGCGACCGGCTGAGTTCGGAAATACCCGGATCAAAAGCGGCAATCACCGTGTCGGAATTAAAAAACTGCAATCCCTCCATATATGAATTGAATATAATATTGTAATCGGCGCATATCTTAAACCGGGTGTCGAAACATCGCCGCCTTAACACTTCCGCCCTGGCAAATAGACTCTGATGTGTGAAAACCATGGTCTTCCACAATATATCGAAATCCCAGGCTTTAACAACGCCATCAAAATCACCGCCTAAGAAAAAAGTATCCCCGTATATAAAATCCGCATCCCCGTAATCTTTCGCGAATACTTTTTCTACCGTATCCTTTTCATAAAAAAAATCCCCGGCGTTCATGAAATTTATCCAGTCCCCCGAGGCCAGGGCAATCCCTTTGTTCATGGCGTCATAAATGCCCTTGTCCGCTTCGCTGACCCAGAAATCGATCCTGTCTTCGTACTCTTTTACCAATTCTAAGGTGCCGTCGGTAGACGCGCCATCGATCAAAATAAATTCGATGTTATCATAGGTTTGACCGGTAATTGAGTCCAATGTTTTCTTTAGGGCTTGGGCGTCATTCTTCACCACGGTGACTACCGTAACTAAGGGTTTGCCGGGCAGGGATTTTTTCTCAGCTCCTTTCAGCCTTAAACCACCGTGGGGACTGTTACCGGGGCCATTATAAACCGGGACCGCCTTCCGCCCCTTTTCAACCTGTTTCGCAATGTTTTTCCGGGAAACCTCAGCGGTTGGGGTCAACGACCGCATATTATCAACATGGCCGGGAACGTGTTTTCCAGGCCCCTCAGAGGCTGCGGACGCCGTCCGCTTGAAGCAGGGCAGCCAACCGATAAAAAATTTCGCCACCCTGACAATACGGGAACCGATCCAGAAAGTATAAGAATCATAAATCCGTTTTAATTGTTGTTCATAGGTTTCGATTTTTTGCCCGCTGCGCTCAATCTCCCGCTGCAGCACGGAAAGGCGGTTGTTCAACTGCCGCTCTCTTTCCCGGGATTTTTCGGCTTCCTGTTTTGCGGTCCGGTTTTTCTCCTCCAGGAGGGATTTTTTTTGGGCGATCAGTTCGTTTTTCTTTTTAAGTTTTCCGTCCTGTTTTTTTATTCGATCAACCTGTTTTTCGATCTGTTCAGCTTGATGCCCGATCTGTTCAGCCTGGGCCCGGATTTGTTCAACCCGTCCCTCATTCTCCTTTTTCTGCTTGCCCAGCAGTTCGCGCTGCTCCTGGATTTGATCATCCTGCTGCGCAACCCGCTTTTTTTGTCCTTCGATCAACTCCTGCAGCCGGTGCATCTGCTCTTCCTGCTCCCCGATCAGGTCGTTCAACTGGTCGATACGTTCATTCTTTTCCTCGAGCTGCCGTTCTTTTTGTTCGATTTGCTCTTTTGTTTCCTTGATTTGTTCTTGTTTTTCCTTGATTTGCTCTTTTTTCTGTTTGATAAGGGTATTTTTTTTGGCGATAGCCTCGTTCTTCTCTTTAAAAAGACCACGGTCTTCCCGGATTTGCTCGATCTTCTCCCGCAGCCGCTGCTCCTTTACCAGCAATTCTTTTTCCTGCTTTTCGATAAACTCTTCCTTTTGCCGCACCAGGATTTCCCTGTCCTTTTTTTCTACCCGGTACCTGTGGGAAAGGGCGGTGGGAGTCAAACCGTACAGCCCATTCTCTTCCTGGACCATTTTTTCTACTACTGTATACTTGCCCAGGATTTCGTCTTTTGTAAAAGAGTAAGGGATGCGACAGCGGTCTAAAAGCGCCGTGTACTTCTCCAAAAAGCGGTCATATATTTCAAAGGCCTGCGCCGACACCTCATGGAGTTCGGTCACGGCTCCTACTTTTTTCCCGGCTAAACGGCTGTACTCCCGGCGCACAGGTAAACCTAAGAAAGTACACAGTTTCTCTACTGTTTCGCCGCGCTGTTTTACCACTTCTTCATGGCAGAGAATTAACGGTTTGTCGGCGCTTGCCTCGAAACCGCGAAGAGCAAAAGAATTCATGTATTCCCAATAAAACAACTCTTTTTCTACCCGCGTCGGGAAATCCTGCGGCGGAAGATTTTTTTCAAACACCCGGTTCACTTCCTGCAAAAAACGGGGAAAATCGTCGTGGTGGAATTCACCGCCGAAAAAAGAAAACAACGATAAAACGGAATTGACCGAGTCCGCGGGATTACGGATAATAAAAATGAACTTTGTGCCCGGTGATAGGCTTTTTAACAGCGAGAAGCGGCCATTGGCCCTGATGAACTTCAGCAGGACGTTGGGCGAGGAAAAAAACAACCCCTTTAAATAGTCGTTGTTTAAATAGGGCTGCGGGTCGGTGATCAACAGGGGCAGAGTGAGATGATTAAAAATGCCTGCACTGGAAATGGCGTCCATGGAATCGAAATTGTGGGAAACGTTAAAATAACTGTCGTTAAAGTACTCTTTTTCCCACAAAAACGGTTCGTAAACAAAATCCGCTGCCGTTCCGAAAGTGTCGCCCATCACCTGCTGTAATAGGGTGTATAAAGCTGTAGTGCCGGAACGGGCCGCTCCTAAAATACAAATTTTCATTTTTTCTTCTTCTTGTAATTATCTTTTATTTTATTTAAAAAAACCTTAAACTCGGTTTTTGCTTCTTTCCTAACGCTCCTGTCTATTAGAGGCAGGTTCTTTTTGAATATCTTTTTCATCCACTTGATATGCTGGGGAACAGGCCAGGAAGAGAGACCGGCACCGTGCCTGCGGTAACAGGTGCCGTTTATGCCGGTATAATAATACTCGTACTTTGCCGCCAGCCTGAGTTTCAGGTCCCAGTCCTCGTAAATAGGGAAGCGGGAATCGTAGCCGCCTATGGCAAAATAGGCGTCTTTTTTTTGCACGAAATCCCGGGGAATCATACAGGAGCGGGTGATGATGCCTGCTAAGATATTTCCTTCTTTTATATTCTTCGGGGTGCCCAAAAAACGCATCACAGTGCCGTCTCCTTTTACCATAACGATATTTGAAAAAGCGATAACATCTTTGTTTTCGTTTTTTTTACAGCGGGAGATCACTTCCATTTCCTTTGCTAATTTTTGTTGATCGTAGTAATAATCGTCACTGTCTAAAGTGGTGATATATTCGCCCTGGGCCTGGCGGATAGCTTCATGCCGGGCCGCCGCCACGCCGATGTTTTTCCGGCTGAAGACGGCCCTGACCACGGCGGGGTGTTTTTTTTCGTATTCTTTGATGATCCCCGGGGAGTCGTCGGTAGAGCAGTCGTCGAAAAGGACGATTTCCAGGTCTTTAAAGGACTGTTTTAGGATGCTGTCGAAGCATTCTTTTATATAAACGGCATTATTGTAGTTAGCTACGATTACAGATAATAAAGGTTTCTTTTTCATTTGGTTTTTCACCTACTATTAAATTATTTTGCCTCCGGCGGGGGTGCGGCGCACCCACCCTCTTTGCCTCCGGCGGCCCTGCCGGGGGCCAAACTTTGGAAGAAGTTTGAACAATACTCTTAATAAATTAGAAGCACCTCTGCGGCGAAGAAGCTTATCGCCTCCCCGTGCG
>JAGLSW010000774.1 GCA_023135565.1 Candidatus Aminicenantota bacterium
AAAAGTTTGGCCCCCGGCAGGGAAGTGCTTTTGATTTTTTAAACACATCGTAATTTAAAGAGCGTTTCTTTGCCATATGTCGTACCTAAGATTTCCTGGATTTTGCCCTGTCTTTTACTCCGTCTTTTACTATGCCGTTTGCACCGTCTTTTAGACCGTCTTTTACCCCGTCTTTTACTCCGACCTTTACACCGACCTTTACCCTGTCGTTTACACCGTCTTTAGTAGGCCGCGCTTTCACCTGCCAATAGCCGGTTTTATCGGAACCTTTCCGTATCAACACTCCTTTCTTTTTTAATTTAGCGATGTTTTTTTCAACGCTTCTTGCCGATATACCTACCTTTTCAGACATTTCTTCCCCGGTAATCTTCTTGTCTTCCATTACCAGTTCCAGTAATTTTTCCTGGGTTTTACTTAATTTTACACCGTCCTTTACACCGTCGTTTACTCCGACCTTTACACCGTCCTTTACCCTGTCTTTTACACCGTCTTTTAAACGATCCACGAAACCCCACATTTTTACAAAAAAGTGAGTCTCAACGGGCTTAATCTCTACAACATTATTGTTCTCTTTGCAAAACTGCTCTATCCTCTTAATACCGGTTCCTACTTTTTCCATAAAGGAAGTCTTTGACAATAAATCCGCAAGCAGCCTGTTTCGCGGCCAACTGAGAGTGCCGAAATCTTCAAGAGGAAACGAAGCAACTAATCCGCCCGGATTATTGATAATGATAGTATCGCTGAACTTCTCCACCGCCACTTCTCTTAATCTCTTCTTATGAATATTATCGCTTCTACAAATTACACACTTCATCGTTTCCTCTTTTCAAACCCGGAAATCCATTATACCATGCTTAATAATAAAATTACAAATAGTTGACATTTGGGCGTTTTTTATATATACTGTATGTAGTTATAATCGAGACTACAAAAAACATTGCCGGAGGTATGTAGAGTCGTGAGTATTGCAGTGGATTTATTAAAAGCACAGCGCATTGGGATCAGGGATTTCAAAGAGCATGTATCTACAAAACTACTGGATAACCTTTTGGTAATTACCGATAGAGGAAACCCTGTCAGTGTCAATTTACCTTATTCGGATGTGTTGGAATTGATGGATATTATAGATGAGCTTTCGGATGTAGAAACCATATCGACAATCGCGGTTGGTAGAGAACAAATAAGAGAAGGCGCGGAAGGTGTCCCGGTTGCGAATCTTTTCGACAGGATTCGTTCAAAGCGTTAATGCCCTATGAAGTTAGGTTTCCCGGCCCTTCGATAGAGAAGAAGTTCAGCAAAATTCTTTTAAAAATCCCGCAGTCTAAAATCCGGGAAGAGATTATGGATGTGGTAGAAAAGCTGGCGGATAATCCTCGTCCCTTTGGAGAAAAACCCTTTAAAAAACTCAAGCCGCCTATCCGGTTTTACCAATTTACTGCGCAGTACCGGGTGCGCATCGGGGATTACCGGGTACTTTACGATATAGATGATAATAAAAGAATCGTCTGGATTTTAGCTTTAAGAAAGAGAAGCGAGAGGACTTATAAATAAGAGCGAACGGGGCAGTCACTATCTTCGAACGCCCCCTTGACAAAAAAGATGAGTTGGGGCATATTATTAAGGTGAATAAACATATCATAATCAAAGGCGCTAATACCAACAACCTGAAAAATATTAACGTCGAAATTCCTCGCGGAAAAATTACCGCGGTAGTAGGCGTCTCCGGCGCAGGCAAAAACTCCCTGGCTTTCCAGACCATCTACGCGGAAGGCTACCTGAGATATATCGAGTCCATCTCCCCCTATATCCGCCAGTTCTTAGACAAAATCGAAAAACCCCCTGTCGAAGAAATCGACGGCCTGCCTCCGGCTATCGCTTTTAAACATAAAAAACGAACCAAAAACCCCCGCTCTATAGTAGCTACTTCCTTAGATATTTTCGACTACCTGCGCATTCTTTTCGCCAAAATTTCAGATTTCTCCTGCCCTGCCTGTTCCGCCAAAATCACCCGCTACACAATCGACGAAATCATTACTGAATTATTAACAAATTACTCGGGCAAAATCCAGGTCTGTTTCGAATACAACGGCGATGTGGCCTTTCTAATCAACCGGGGCTACTATTTCTACATAGAGGCGGGAAAAAAAAAACGCATCGATCACCAGGTAAAAAAAAAAACTATCCCGGTGCTCATCGACAGCATAGAAATAACCGCCGAAAACAAAAGCCGCTTGTTCGAGGCGGTCGATAAATCGATCTCTTTCGGCAAAGGGACGGCTTTGATTTTCCACGAAGGAAAAGAAACCCTGTTCCCTTCCGACCTCTACTGCCCCCAATGCGATGCACACTATGAAGCGGCGGACGAACATCTTTTCTCTTTTAACAGTCCCAAAGGAGCCTGCCCGGAATGCAAAGGTTTCGGCGAAGTGCAGGAATTAGACCGGGAGTTGATTTTCGATGGCTCCCGCTCCATCGCGGAGGGGGCGGTGCGGCCTTTTAATACGCCCATGACCCGCGGCCTCAAGGCGCAAATGATAGAAAAAGCCTTAGAACGGGGCATCGACCTGCACCAACCGCTGGAAGCCCTGCCCCCGGAAGACATCGACTTTCTTTTAGAGGGAGATTGGGAGTACCCCGGCGTGAAAGGTTTTTTGGAACAGGTGAAACGCAAAAGCTACAAAGTGCAGGCCAGGGTGCTGTTGAGCCGCTATACTTCTTATAGAAAATGTTCCCGCTGCGGCGGCAGCCGGTTTAACGGGACGGCTCTTTCTTTTAAAATCAAGGGCAAAACCATGGCTGATTTTTTGGCTTTTAGTATCGGCGAAGCTTATGATTTTATGCGCGGGTTGGAGCGGGAGTCTTATGCCGGGAAAATATCGGACGATGTATTCCGCGACATCGAGGCGCGGCTGGCTTATTTAGTAGAGAGCGGTCTTGCTTACATCGAGTTGGACCGGCCCGGTTTTACTTTGTCGCGAGGTGAGTATCAGCGCATTAATTTGGCTTTTATATTAGGGTCTACGCTTTCCGATTCGCTGTTGATTATCGACCAACCTTCGTCGGATCTTCATCCTCACGATTACGGGAAGCTGCGCCAATTCCTGCACAATTTAAAAAAGAACGATAATACTGTATTGTTAGTGGAGCATAACCCGGACGTGGTAAAGTACTGTGATTATGTGTTGGAATTAGGCCCCTCATCTGGTGTTGAAGGTGGCCGGGTGGTTTTTAGCGGCCCGGTGGAGGAGTTTTTCAGCAGCCCGGAACCGCGTACAATTACGCAAAAGTATTTTATTAATAAAAAATTTTGTGGGGGTGCAGGGGGCGGTTTTTCAAAAGAGCCCCCTGCCCGCCGGAGGCAAAAAGATATTTGGCTTGAATTCAAGAATGCCTGCACTCACAACTTGAAGAATTTCGATTTTAGAATCCCTAAGAACGTTTTTACGGTAATTGCCGGGGTCAGCGGCGTTGGCAAGACCACGCTGCTCTATAATGAAATCTACTTGAAAAACAAAAAATTGCGCCGGGGCGGCATGGATAATCTAAAAGGCATCGACGAGATCGTATTTATCGATCCCGGTATTAACGCGGTCAGGGCCAAATCCAACACAGCCGGTTTTTTCGATTTTTTTCCTGCTGTCAGGGAGCTTTTCGCCCGCTTGAAGGAGAGCAAACTGCAGGGTTATACTGCGAGTCATTTTTCTTTTAATTCTGCTTTGGGCCGGTGCGAATCCTGCAAAGGCAAGGGCTATATGGAAATCGAGATGCAGTTTTTGCCCGCTGTACAGGTAGTTTGCGACCTCTGCCGGGGCAAAGGCTACAACCGCGAGGTTTTAAAAATCAAGTACAAAGGCAAGAACATCAGGGAAGTGTTGGATTTGACCATTAACGGTTTTATCGAATTGGCGGCGGATGATTTTCCGGCCAAACAGTCGGCCACCCTGCTGAACATCGAGGAGAACGGCCTGGGTTATCTACAGTTGGGACAACAGTTAAAAACTTTGTCTGCCGGTGAATTGCAGCGTCTCAAGCTGCTCAAGTTTCTCGATCAAAAAAAACGGGACACTTTTTTTTTGATCGACGAACCCTCCTTCGGCCTGCACTACTATGATATCGAGATGGTCAAACACCTAATAGATAAAATTTTAGAGAACAACAACACCATCGTGGCAGCGGAACACAATATGAGCTTGATTGCCCACGCCGGTTATATTTTGGAATTGGGCCACGAAGGGGGGAAAAATGGCGGACATTTAGTTTTCCAGGGCGGTTTACAGGAGATACTGGACGCCCCGGACAGTTTAACCGGAATTTATCTGAAAAAAAATACGAAAAACACTTGACAAAATGAAATAATACCTATAAATAATAAGATGCGTTTTTTTTTAGGATTTTGTTTAAAGACTCGCCCCCCCGTCTGCTGGTGGGGAATTTAAGTATGCTTCTTTTTACCACCATGTAACGGCATGGTCAAATTTAATATAGGAGTAAAACCATGGAACAGATCGAAGTAATGTCGTGGAAAATACTTGACGCCATCAAGCAAGCGGCAAAAGTTGAAAAAGTTATAGGTGATCTCGATACTAACGAACAGATGGCTGTTTTTTGTACCATCGAGGAAGACTATCTCGAACTATATTACAGCGAATTGGAGAGCAATTTTATCAGGCACTTCGAAGGCGAAGAGGAGTTTTTAAAATATATCGACACGAGAAAGAATGAATTCGGTGAAGAGGATTTCGATTCCATCGACTATTATGATGACAATTATGACGACCGGAACGCCGGCGATGATTTAACCGGCTACAAGATCAGCACTGAAGATGATGATGATGATTTTTAACCAGGGTGGTAAGGACATAGTTCGTCTCGTTAATAACAAACAACCAGGGAGCGAAATACCGAGATGAATGAACAAAAACAGGAAGACAAAAAAAAATTAGCGGCTTATTCCACTATCGGGTTGATGTTTCCCACTTCCATCGCCGTGGGATTGGGAATGGGTTATTTTTTAGATGAGCTGTTCAAAACATCGCCTATACTTTTGATCGTCTTTACCTTATACGGCATTGCCGCCGGTTTCCGGAACCTGTTCAAAGTGACCAAACAACATGGCAAACAAGAAAAACACAAATAACCTTAAAGACCCGCCGCCCATAAAGGGGGATCCTGCGACGTCTCCCGGCGCTGATTCAAAAGAGAAAAAGGAAAAGAAGTGGGAAAAAAGCGACCGACTGCTTAAAAGAATCATCAAAAATGCAATATTTACCCAAATTGGGTTAGTTTTTTTCATTTTCCTTTTTACAAAAAGCGTGATTTATAGTATAATCTTTTTTTCCGCAGCGATTTTAAGTGTTTCGGGTTTTGTGCTCATGATAAAATTGATAGATAGGATTTTTAAAAAAAGAAAAGGCCAGGTATTGTTTTTTGCCGCCGGGTTTCTAAAGATGGCCGTTATTGCGGCCACTTTTTATCCTGTATCCAGGATATCGGAAACCGCGGTACTGTTTTACATCCTCGGTTTTTCCGTGATTGTTTTGTCGATAATGATCGAAGGAGTACTACAGTGTTTATTTCAAAACTAAGCTTGAAAAAAAAGCCGCGTGACGGTGGGAACTCGAAATTATCGACAACATGTTGTTTTTTACCGCCATGCAGCGGCACAATTATTCGGAGGCTTCTCAAGTGGAACATGAATTTGTAATCGTCCAATTGATAAACGGTTTTTTGCGGTGGCTGTTATCTTCTATAGGTATCGCCGTCGATCAAAGTAAAGATATACTGTCGGCCCACATCGTGATGGCTTTTATCGTCACGGTCATTATCGTGGTGTTGTTTAAAGCGGCGGTGAAAAACCTATCGATTTTTCCCGGCAAAGTGCAGAACGCCATCGAAATGTATTATAAATTTTACCGCGGATTAGTGGACGATATGGTCGGTCACGAAGGCCGGAAGTTCATCCCTGCTTTAGCTACGCTGGGCACATTCATTGCTGTTTCTAATTTGTTGGGTTTATTCCCGCAAATGGGTTCGCCCACGGCAAACCTGAATGTCACCGTAGGCTGTGCTATATTCGTTTTTGTCTATTATCATTATCAAGGCGTAAAAAAACACGGCCTTTGGGGATATATAAAGACCTTTATGGGCCCGGTCTGGTGGCTCTCCTGGCTCTTTCTCCCCATCGAAATCGTGTCCCATGTTTCCAGGCCCCTATCGTTGTCTATGAGGCTTTTCGGCAACATATTCGGTGAAGACCTGGTGATTATTATTATCGCCTCATTGGTTCCTTTTGTCGCGCCCATGCCGGTAATGGCATTGGCGGTTTTTACCTCGCTGCTGCAGGCATTCATTTTCGTGATGCTTTCCACTATCTACTTAGCCGGGGCCATGGCTGAGGAACATTAAATAAGAATATCAAATAAGGAGAAAAATAAATGAAGAGAAAACTTTTGTTCATCTTTTTTGTTTTGCTGGTTTTATCGGTTTCGCTTTCTGCCCAGGACGCGGAAACTAAGAATGTTGCGGATGCCACCCCCCTGTTTCTCTATTCGATAATATGTGGAACTGTCTGTTTGACTGTTGCCGCGGTAGGCGGTGCATTCGCCCAGTCCAAAGCGCTGCGCACCGCTGTGGAGAATATCGGCAGGAATCCTGCCGCTGTCGATTCCATCAGGGGCGTCCTCATCATCGGGCTGGCGCTGATCGAATCCTTAGTTATCTATGTGCTTTTAGTGGATCTCATCTTATACTTCGTGAAGTGGGGCAATTACACTTTTTAGAAGAAAGTGTTCCCGGTGAGGGCCTGTGCCCTCCCCCCGGGAGACCCCTTTTACGGCAGTTAAAAAGAACCCGTTACGGTTAAGAAAACGACCGAAAGGGTTCCAGGTTAAGGTTTTACGGATCATACTGAGGTTGAGGAAGTTCCCGAATACCCGGGGTGTGCTCAAGTTTTTCCGGGGCTGGGGTTTTCCCGGTCTCGATCTTAACCTCAGTCCCTGCCCGGAGGCAGGAAGAAGCGGATGCGTTTAAAAGAACTAAACATACTCAAAAATTTGTGGATTGCCTTAAAGCAGTTCTTTAATGAAGACGGCCTTGATAAATCCAGTGTGCTGGCTTTTTATTCCATTATTTCCACGCTGTTCTTGTTGACCTTTTTCACCTTTTTGTTTACCAAATTATTAGGCGATCCCGACATCGCTATTAAGAGTATGTATCCTTTTAGCCCCGATTTCTTCTCGAAAATCTCCCCCGAAATTTTCGATAAAGCGGAAGAAATATCCACCAAACTGCGAGAAATTGGGATTATCGGCATCCTGTTTTCTTTTTTCTTGAGTTTTTTCATTATCAAAAAAATCGTCCAATTCGTAAACGAAATGTTCGAGATAAGATTAAAAGACAGGAAAGCGGAAAAAGGCTTCGTAGTCAGGCGGATAAGCGAATTCGGTTTATTGTTTTTTATCGGTTTGCTGGCCATTGCCACTTTCCTGTTTACCGGTTTTGTTTCCGCGGTAGAATCGCTTTTGAGTAAGAGCGAATTTATGGATTCTATTATTAACACGCAGTTCATCGAATCGGTAAACAGTTTCTTACTGGTATATGCTGCCCCTTTCGGAGTTACCTTCCTGTTTTTTTTTATCCTTTACAAATGGATACCGGAAAAAAAGGTATATGCAAAAGGGGCGTTGATAGCTGCTCTCATCTGCACCGCCCTGTGGGAAGTGTTGAAAAGAGCCTATGGTTACTATCTCGTCCATTTATCGATTATCGGACCGGGAAAACTACGAGGCCCCATCATCGCCATCATTCTTTTCGGTCTGTGGATGGAAATATCCATGGCTATCATGCTTTACGGCGCCAAATTAACCTATGTCTTCGACAAGGAGAACGATGATAAAACTACAACAATTATGTGGGATCATTAAGGGCCGTTTAAAAGGCGACCCCGGTTATGAAATTCTATCGGTGAATTCTTTAGAGAAAGCCGGTAAAGAAGAGATCACCTTTGCCGCCAAAGATACGGTTAAATTGGAGCAGGTGAAAGCCGGGGCCTTGATTGTGGCGGAAGGGAGCAAGATCGATTATGCCAACCTAATTTATGTCCCCGAACCCTATGCCGCCTTTGCCGCATTGTTGGAGTTTTTCTTTCCCCGAAGCCCTTTTAATGAAGGAATTGCCGGGCAAGCCTATGTCTCCCCCACGGCCCGAACCGGCTCCGGCGTTAGTATCGGCATGTTTTCTTATATCGGGGATAACGTGGAGATAGGCGAAGACAGCGAGATTCATTCGGGCGTACAGGTGTACCATAACGTGAAAATCGGCAAAAATTGCCTCATCTACGCCAATGTAGTGATCCGCGAAGACGTGGAAATCGGCGACCATGTTATTATCCAGCCCGGCGCGGTAATCGGCGGCGACGGTTTCGGTTTTACCCGGCTCAGCGACGGCACGCCCATCAAAATCCCCCAGAAGGGAAAAGTGATAATCGGCAGTCACTGCGAAATAGGCAGCAATACCTGCATCGACCGTTCTACGGTTGAAGAGACCGTGCTTGAAGATTACGTCAAGTTGGACAATTTAGTACAAATAGGACATAATGTCAGCATCGGGCGCGGCACTGCTCTTTCCGGCCAGGTAGGCATATCCGGTTCCGTAAAGATCGGCAAAAACGTGATCATGGGCGGGCAGGTAGGCGTTGGCGATCATATTAAGATAGCCGACGGCGTTATGCTGGCCGGGAAAACCGGCGTTGTCGGGAATATAAAAGAAGAGAATTCTATCCACGGCGGGTATCCCCACCAGGATATCAGGCAGTGGCGGAAAAGTTCTGTTATATTTAGAAACCTTGAAAAATATATCGACAGGATTAGAGTCCTGGAGAAAAAAATAAAAAAGTTGGAGGAAAATGAAAAATGACTGTTTTTAAAAATTCAAAAAACCTTTTGATAGTTGTGTTGATGTTGTTCTTCTCGTTGGCGCTTGCAGCGGAAGCGGGAACAGGATACGGGCAGACGTCCCCCAAGAATGAGTCCCCGGTGAAGCGGCCGGTGATACAGTTTGAAGCAAAGGAGATTGATTTCGGGATGTTAGAGAGCGGTCAGGTGTCGGATATGAAGTTCGAGTTCCAGAACATAGGGAATACCACCCTGATTATCAAAAATGTGTCCACTTCCTGCGGCTGCACAGCCACCAAGCTGGCGAAGAGAGAGTACATACCCATGGAAAAGGGCCATATCGAGGTAAAGTTCCTTTCCCAAGGTTACAGTGGCAGGGTTGTTAAAAGCGTCACCGTCACCACCAATGATCTCAAAAATAAGCATACTATTTTAAAGATCAAAGGGGAAGTAAAATTAACTAAATTTGCCTTACTCGAGTTGACTCCCGATAAGATTCACATCAAAGGTGTTGAAATCGGGAAAAGTTATACTGAGATAGTGACCTTAAAGAATTCCGGCACCATCCCGCTCAGGATAGTAGAACTGATGCACGCCCCGGAGATTTCTCCCCAATTCACCAAAAAAATGATCGGCGCTGGAGAAGAGCTCGAGTTAAAAGTGGTTTTTACTCCCATGCAAGCGGGCCGGTTTACATCTTTTTTTAAGATCAGGTCCAATGCGCACCGGCGTCCTGTTTCTCTCATTAAGGTCACTGCCGTCATTCCCGGTGAAGTAAAAAAAGACCCCAAATCCAAAAGAGGCAAGTAGTATAAAGATAGGGTGGTCGCGCCGCATCCTGGTGCTGCTTCGACCTTGAAATGACGGATAAACAAAAGTTTTGATCAAACTTTTTCGGAAGTGCTGTGTGCCGCGGCCCCCAACGATAATTCAATGGGGGCGTCACCCGGCAGGGCCGCCGGAGGCCGGTTCGTTAGAGTTCGTCGAGCTATGCTGAATGCTGCTGTTTGTCTCCGGCAAACGGCAAGGAGGTAATATGTCTGAACAGCCGTCTAAGCTCTTTGCCTGGAGCGAGTTGTTAAAGTCTATCAGTAAAATTCTATGGGTACTCGTAGTGATTATCCTGCTGGTAGGATTGGGTAAGACCTTTATTTTCAAAGCGGATAAAAAAGGCAAAACCGCTGCACCCGTAAAGAAGCCCGTAGTCGAAAAGGTAGACTGGAGCAAGGTAAATCAAGAGATTGCCGGGATTATGGAAACCGCCCGCAAGCAGGCCGAAAAAGAGGCCGCCGCCGCGCTCGATAAGTGGATAGCAGAAAACATGAAGCGGGTGGATGAGGATTTTTTAGAATGGTATTTCGGTTACTGGACCCAGCAGAAATTGGGCATCCAGGCGCTTCTTTCCCAGGTCTGGCACTGGGTGGACAGCGACAGCCCCTCGGCAGCGGAAACGATTACTTTACAGGTGCAGCGTGAATTTTCCAACCGGGTGATTCGGCCCGTCATCGCGCAGTCCCGTGTCGAAAGAATCGTTAAAACCGTAGTGGCCGGTTACACCGACGAAATCCGGGACAAGATCGAGAAAATCCCCGAAAAATACGAAATCAGGCAGGCTGATTGGGACAGGTATATCGACGATATCTCCGTTTTGGTCACCGATGTGGAAGCCAACCGCCAGGTCTCTTTGCCTTTAAAAACCATTGTAGCTGCCGCTGCCGGGGGTACTGTGCTGGCAGCCCGGGTGCTGAAGCCTGTTTTGGTCAAGATAGGCAGTAAGATATCGACCAAACTGGCAGCCAAATCGGCGGCTAAGATGGCGGCCAAAACCGGCGGTAAAGTAGTCACTAAAACCGGCGGAAAGTTTTTGGGAACCATTGTCGCCGTGGGCATCATCATCTGGGACGTATGGGATCATTACAGCACCAAGAAGAAGGCCAAACCCGTGCTGCGCCGGAACATCCACGATTATTTCACTGAGTTGAAGCAATCCATACTCCACGACCCCGAATACGGCATCATTACTGTTATCTACGGCTTAGAGCAAGGCATATCGAAAAGTATTAAATAGCAGCATCCTCCCTGAGGTGAACTTCATTATGAACTGCTGCTTGCTGCTAAAACCGGATAGTTTCGAAGATAGCTCTTGACATT
>JAGLSW010000775.1 GCA_023135565.1 Candidatus Aminicenantota bacterium
AGATTTAATCGAAAAAGCCGGTGCCATGGAGAGTAACATTAATGAAAGTGTCCAGGTGGTGCGTAGGATTATTACCCGCTTAAGACCCGGTATATTAGACGATCTCGGTCTCATCCCGGCCATCGAGTGGTTGACCGGGGAATTCCGCGAGAGTTACGGCATGGACTGTAAATTAAACTCCTCATTGAACCGGATAGAACTAAACCGGGACCAATCTACAGCGGTTTTCCGCATCTTCCAGGAAGTACTGTTCAATGCGGCCAGGCATGCCCGGGCTACCCGGTTAGATATAACTTTGAAAAAGACAAACGGCTGTTTCAAAATGGAAGTGCAGGATAACGGCTGTGGTATTAAAAAAGCGGACATCCATAGGAAAGGTTCTTTCGGGTTAATGGGTATCAGGGAGAGGGCCAAACTCTATGGCTGGACATTCGACATATCGGGCGCCGCGGATGAAGGCACAAAAGCGAGCCTGACAATACCTTTTAGAGAGGCAAAAAATGAATAAAATTATTATCGTAGACGACCACCCTATATTTCGTTCCGGGTTGAAACAAATATTAAATAACGAATATGATATGGAGGTCACCGGTGAAGCGGAAAACGCCCGGGAACTCTACCAAACCTTAGAAAAAGTAGAATGGGATTTAGTGGTGCTCGATATCAGCCTGCCCGGCGAGAGCGGCATCGATATACTAAAAGAGCTAAAATACCGGCACGATAAAGTGCCTGTGCTTGTTTTGAGTAACCACCCGGAGTCCCAGTACGGGGTAAGGTCTTTGAAAGCCGGGGCCTCCGGTTACATGACCAAAGAAGCGGTGCCCAGGGAGCTGGTGCTGGCCATCCGCCGCATCCTGACCGGCAGAAAATATATCAGCGCCGACCTGGCCGAAAGGCTGGCCGACAACTTACACAACAAGTCGGGTAAACCCGGGCATGAGAAGCTGTCGGACCGCGAGTTCCAGGTTATGTGCATGCTGGGATCGGGAAAAACGGTGGGAGAAATCGCGGAAGAACTTCTATTAAGCGTGCAAACAGTCAGCACCTACAGGGCCCGGGTTTTACAAAAGATGAACATGAAAACTACCGCTGAAGTAACCCGGTATGTAATCGAGAACCACCTCTAAAAGACAAAGAGAGCAGCAAAAAAGAGATCCATGAAATGAGTAAAGAAAAGAACGGTAAAAATGATAAAAAAGACAGGATCAAGGTCCTTGTGGTTGAAGACGATCAGTTGATGGTCTTCGACCTGGAAGAGAAGTTGGCAAGGATGAACTTTACCGTTGTCGGCACAGCCGAATCCGGGAGCGAAGCGGTCGCCAAAACCCGGCGCACCCGGCCCGATATTATATTGATGGACATCGTAATAGCCGGGGATATCGACGGCATCGAAACAGCGGAACGAATCCACGAAATCATGGACTGCCCGATCATATTTATATCGGCTTTTAGTGATGAGAAAATTATGCAGCGGGCAAAGTCGTCGGCTCCTTTTGCTTATTTGCTCAAACCTTTCCATGAAGGGGAATTAAAATTCACTATCGAGACAGCCTTTTTTAAACATAAATACGAGAAACAGTTAAAAGAGAGTGAAGAAAGATTAAAAGCGCAGTATAAAGCGATTCCCATCCCCACCTACACCTGGCAGAAAGTAGGGGATGACTTCGTATTGGTAGACTACAACGATGCCGCCATCGCATTTACCCGGGGCAAAATCATGAATTTCTTAGGCATCAAAGCAGGAGAGATGTACGCGGACAGGCCGGAGATACAGGAACATTTTACGCGCTGTTTCACTGAAAAAATACCTATCCAGGCGGAAATTTTTCAGCGCTTAAAAACCACCGGGGAAGAGAAACACCTGGCCGTCAAATATGCTTTCGTACCCCCGGACCAGGTACTTTTTCACACCGAAGACATCAGCGCACGAAAGGTTACGGAAGAAAAATTAAAAACCACCACGGAGCAGTTGAAAGCCCTGGCGTCGCATCTCCAGGACGTAAGGGAAGAAGAACGAATCCAGGTGGCCAGGGAGCTTCATGATGAGTTGAGTTCAGTGTTAACGGTTTTAAAAATGGGAGTGGTGGAAATCTCGAACCGCTTGCTCAGGCATAAAAACAAGAAAGATTTTAAAGATTTAATCGAAAAAGCCGGTGCCATGGAGAACACCATTAATGAAAGCGTCCTGTTAGTACGCAAAATTATTACCCGTTTAAGGCCCGGGATATTGGATGATCTCGGTCTTATACCGGCAATCGATTGGTTCAGTGAAGATTTCCAGGAGAGTTCAGGTATCCGCTGTACTTTTAGTTCCGAATTTGAACAAGTGGAACTAAACCCCGAAGAATCCACGGCGGTTTTTCGCATCTTCCAGGAAGTATTGATCAATATTGCCCGCCATGCCCGGGCTACCCGGATAGATATCCTTTTAAAAAGAGAAGACCGCCGGTTCAAGATCGAAGTACGGGACAACGGCCGCGGTATAAAGAATGGTGACATCCGGAGGAACGATTCTTTCGGATTGATGGGCATCAGGGAACGGGCGAACCTTTACGGTTGGGATTTCAGTATCGAGGGGATTACCGGCAAAGGCACAGTGGTGAGACTAACCATTCCGCTGCTCTCCTGAGTTTTCTTGAGCTCCTCCTTATCTCTCTTGAACTCCTCCTGAGCCCTCTCGATCTCCTCCTTGAGTTCTCTTGATCTCCTCCTTATCTCTCTTGAACTCCTCCTGAGCCCTCTCGATCTCCTCCTTGAGTTCTCTCGATCTCCCCCTTTCCCTCTGAGCGCTTCTTGATCCCCTCCTGAGCTCCTTGAGATCATGTAGTTTTTTTACTACACTGATTTTCAAGTTTGTACTATTGTGTTATTTATAGAATGATACTACTATATAAGCGTAACGAAAACGGCATCATTTCAGCCGGATTTTCTAATCGGAATTTCCGGCCTTATGATGTGATCTTTAAAACCGTGTCTAACTTTTTTTCTATTCATTAATATAAAAGGGGTGTTTAAGGTAAGAGGAAGGCGGCACCCTTACCTTAACCCCTTTCCCCACTCCCCCTCATTTGCAATTAATAATTAACGATTAAAATATGGGGATTCCTGTAAAGAGTTGATAATAAAGGGTTTCGGCGAGGAAACGCAGCGATTGTCCAGCACCCGGACAACCGGGACAAAAGCACCCGGTTTGCCCGGAAGATCGAGAATCACTCTGCCCCGGTTCCGGGTACGAAACATGAACTGCATGAGACTAATTTTCCCAAAAATTAATAGTTATGATCAAAAGTGTTGAAAAAAAATGATTCTTCTACTATAATATATTATTATCGATAACTTCGTGAAAGTTTGCTAAAAAACCAAAGCCCGCAGTATGAATCAAAAACGAACTTTTCTGTCAAAGTGGTTGGGAACGTGTTTCCCAGGCCCCTCATAGGGTGCGGACGCCGTCCGCTCGTGAAAGTTTGCTAAAAAGATAAGCTTTTGGGCTAACCTGGTCGGATATACGGAGCATTGTAAATTTAGCATCCGGCAGCCGCAGCCTTTGTCGGATTTAATATGCTAAATGCTAATTGTTTTCTCCTATAGGGTGCGGACGCCGTCCGCCGCCGGCCCCTGAAAGAAGAATGAAATTAAAAGACCTACTAAAAAAAATCGGCCTCGACGCATCCCATATTTATGAAGTCGTACCCAGCGGTGTTTTTACTATCGACAAAGAGAGGAAAATTACCAGTTGGAATACAAGAGCCGCGGAAATAACCGGTTACTCTTCAGAAGAAGTTTTAGGGAAAACATGCGACTCGATATTTAAAAGTCAGTCCTGCCGGGGAAGCTGCGGCCTTTTTCCCTGTATGGTGAATAAACCCATCAGGGACGCAGAATGCGACATCACCACCAAAGCTGGTCAAATGAAAATAATATCCAAAAGCTCAGACTTGTTAAGAGATAAAAAAGGTAATATTATCGGCGGGATCGAAAGTTTCGAAGATATTACCGAACGCAAAAAGATGGAAGTTATCCTGCATAAGAGAGCAGAAATCCTGGATTTTATCGATCACCCGATATATGTTGTCAACGAAAACCTGGAATATCTTTTCGGCAATAGCAAACTCATTGCCCGTTTCGGTTTGTCCGCTTTAGACCAAATCATAGGGAAAACATACGGTGAATTTCATACAGGAGATCAAACAGAGGATTTTGCCTGCAAAATAGCGGAAGTTTATAAGACCGGGGAAACGCTGCGATATGAGTACACCAGCCGCAGAGGTAACAAGGATAAATACTTACGCACCCTGAGCCCGAACACGGATATTAACGGAAGTGTTGTTTCCGTTACTGTATCGTCGGATGACATTTCCACCATAAAAACTGAAAAAATAGAGCAATTTATTACCATTTGTGCTTACTGCAAAAAGATAAAGGATGAAAAAGGTTTTTGGATAGAGCTTGAAGCCTATTTTGGGGAACGAATCGACTCGCAGTTCAGTCATGGTATGTGCCCTGCTTGTTCCATAGAGGCTTATCGTGAATTGGATTTGCTGAGATAACGCCGGGTGGCCCGGTTAACCTCCCTTTTTTTTACATTACAAGTCTGCCATGAAATTAATATAGCCACAGAGCACACCGAGGACACAGAGAAAAAGCAAAAGAGACGGGCTTTTGATGATTGAGAAGCTAAAATTCCCCTCTTGAGACTTGCCAGGAGGGGTGGCACTGAGGGGCTTTTT
>JAGLSW010000776.1 GCA_023135565.1 Candidatus Aminicenantota bacterium
ATTAATAGAAGAAGTGGGCAAATATGAACTGCCCGTATCCGGACCGGTATCGGGATTAGAGTTCGTGCAGGATTACTGGGTGGACATAGACCACGACAACAACCGGGACGAGCGGGAAGACAAAGACGATGATTTTACAGATGCATACCGGGAGAGGAAAGACCTGTTGTTTTTTACCGTACCCTCTTTGCACAAGCTGTATATTTTCGAACTCAGCGGCGAATTTATAAATAATCCTTTTAAGTACGGCGAAGTGCTGCTCAAAGACGGCGAAAACAATTTCGCCACTGCTGTAGGGGAGCTGGTATTGGACGAAGAAGACCGCACCATGTATCTTTCAGACCGCAATTTAGGTCTGGTGCTGGTAGACATGAACCTGTGGGGCGAGTCTTTAGAAAATGGCGAAGAGCGTGTTTTAGCCACGGTAAAGACCAGCGGTTTTTGCCGTTTCGGTCTAGCTGTAGACACAGACCTGAACTTAGCCTATGCCGGGCAGTTGGAAAAAGGCATCGACATCATCAAGTTAGCCAACCCGGAGATCAGGTTAGTGTACAAAAAAAAGAACGACGAAGGTGAGGACGAATACGAAGAAGTGCTGGAGATTGCGCCATCGGGCATCAAAGACGAAGACAACCCGGTTGACCCGGACAGCGGCGAACGGCGGCCCAAAGAGATATATGTGCTGGCGCTTTTGCCCGGCGGTTTCGGAACGGAAATAAAAGGTGAGTTATGGAGTATGAACCCGCAGGAACTGCCTTTAGCGCAGTGGCAAAAAGAAGGTGAATTAAAGAACTTTGATGACGAACTGGCTTTGAAGCGGGTATCGAACAATCCTTTAGAAAAGGAATTCAATATGTACCTTTCCGCCCCTATAACCGTAACGGTTAATCCCGGAGAAAAGCAGGAAGGAGCAAAGCTGCTTTCCGGTGATTTGATAGAGGCGCGGCTGAGTAAAGATTTTGCCGGGACTTTAGATGCGAAAGAAACAACAGCCTTAGAAAAATACATATCCGATGTTGATCGCCGTTTAATCGTGGACAAAAAGCCTTCTGTGCGGGCCGAATCGGTAGACCGGATGGAGAATTTCGCCGGCGCGGTGTCTTCGGAAAGGCCCAACAGCCCGGCCAATAATCCTTCTATGTACGGCGGCGTAATTTTACATTCCGGGGAGTTTGCCGCCGCAGAAGTTGACCTGCACGTCCGCAACCGGGGTTTCGATTTCGTATTCCAGCGCACCTACCGGTCGCAGGTGGTTTATTCCGGCGTTTTAGGCTGGGGCTGGGACCACACCTATAATCGCCGCATCCAAAAAATGCCCGGCGGCGATTTGTTGTACTATGACGGCTCCGGCAGGCGGGAGCGTTTCAAAGCGAAAAAGTCCGGCGACACTATCACCGGTTACGAAGCGCCTAAAGGGTTTTTCGTAAAAGTGAAGAAGTACGAAGACGGCACTTTTAAGATTTTGCACAGCAACCGGTTTTTGGAGGTTTTCGACAGCTTTGGACGGCTCATAGAATTGGAAGACCGCAACGAAAACAAAATGGAATTTTTCTATAATATCAACGGCCAGTTGAGCACCATCGTTGACACTATGGAGCGGAAATTCCAGTTAGAGTATTTTCCTTTCGAGGACGCGGAAGGGGAACGTATGGTTGACTACAAATCCGGGCGGATAAAGAGCATTAGCGATTTTTCAGGCAGGAAAATAACCTACGCCTACAAAGAAGGCAGCGGCGATTTGCAGAAAGTGGATTTTGCCGGACGGGTGCAGGAGTATACCTATTCTACCGATGCCAAAGACATCAAACTGGCCCACAATTTGCTCACTTACACGGACCCGGAAGGGCAGCAGGTGATTTCGGTGAGTTATGATAGTGAAAAGCAGGACAGAGTAGTAAGCATAGACCGCGGCGGTTCTACGACTTCTTTTGCCTGCGGCGAAGGCGCCTCGGTGACAGACGGTAACGGCAATGCCAGAACCTTTATCCACAATGATAAGGGCAATCCTACAGCTATCAGCGCAGGGGATTATTCTACAACTTTCAGCACTAACGACGACGGCTTGATTACTAATGTCACCTACCCGGAAGGCAATTCGGTAAGCTATACTTACGGCGGCTCCGATGAGGACAAACGTTCTAAAGGGAATCTTATCTCTATACAGGAGAATCCAGGCTCACGCGGTTCCAGCGACCCTGATGAATTTACCCGCACCACTACCTTTTCCTATGAGAACCATTTTAACCGGATGACCTCTGTTTCTACTCCCGGCGGTCTCAGCATCTCAAATTCCGACCAGGATGAGCAGGGTAATTTCCGGCAGGTGAGCACTAATATCCCCGGCATGAGCTATAACTATTCCTACACTGAACACGGCAGGCTGCAATCGGAAA
>JAGLSW010000777.1 GCA_023135565.1 Candidatus Aminicenantota bacterium
GAAATACAGCGGCGCTTTTTTCAATAGCCAAAACAATACTCACCTCATTTATTTTCCAATTTTAAATTAGAAGCAAATCTTTGACCATCCGAGTCAAGACTAACATAATAAAATAGATTGTTTTGCCGGATTTCAATTCCGGGGTTTATCTCTATGATTGTATGATCATTAGCCGACTCTATATTTAAATTAACGTTATCGAGAATTATCAAATCAATATTTTTATTTTTGGGGAACATGGCTTTTATATCATCAAACTTAATTTTCGAGAATGGCTTTCCAATAAGGTGATAGGAAATTTCTTTTGTGAATGTAGACTCAATATCACTTAAGTCTGGTAGATAAAAGGCTTTAAACTTATGTACATTACTATCGCCATCGCCAATTGCGATCTTACCATTGAACCTGTCATTTAAAAAACATACACGAAAAAGCTCGTTAGAAAAATAATTTATTCCAGAGTCCACGTTAATGTAGATATAGTCGCCTTTTTGAGCATTAATCTCTACATCGCTGAACTCATGAGGTGATTGTTGAAATAGCATGGTTTTGAATTTGTAAAACAAAACAAATCCGATGATCAGAATATAAGCCAATAAAAACATTGTACTCATTCGGGAAAATTCTGGTGGTCTGCTTTTAGTATCATACGTGAAATTGAAATTTCCAATTGATAGATTTAGAAAATAAGATTGTACAAAAAACTTTTGTACTTCACTTGCGAATTTGTAAAAGTCAATTAATGCATGATAACCGAAAGAAGATAATTCGCAACTTAATGCGGAGTGATAGGCGGTGGGAATTATAGAATTATAGAAATAAACATCTTTGACAATTTTTGATATTTCAATAATTAGATCGTTTTCTAATTTTTTTATCTCTTTCAACTCGGAATCTATATATTGATTATTCATTGTTTTATATAGATGCTTCATTTCAGGTCTGGTTTTTATGGTTTTTGCTTTTTCTAAAAAAGAACGTTCGTAATCTGTCCATAATTGAATTTTCTTAAGCTCTTGATTATATGTTGAAATTGTCTCATGCATAGACTTATTTGAAACATATTCATTGACCTCGCCGGGTAATATTAGGAGTCCAGGCCAGATTATGGAAACAATAACACACCTAAGAAAAACTTTTTTGATAAGGCCAGCGAGGGCGCTTGATAGAAAAAAGAATACCATCAACGCTGTTGTGAAAAGAAAGTATTCAAGAAGGTATGTGAAATCAGCTTGAGTTAAGCTTATTTTATTAATAGTATACTTGATCACCACAATACAAAATAAGCAAAAGACTGTAGCGATTATATATAGAACCCTTGGTAAGATCAACTCAAAAAACACACCTTTAAAATTGGTATAATTCAAGAAAAACTTTATATGTTTCCGATTTTGAAAAATCGGAAACCCGAAAATAGAAACCAAAAGTGAAAGAATCACTGCTATATAGGAAGAAAAGTCAAAGTTCAGAATGGCATGCTTGCCTATTATAGATTTGTCGAGTTTTGAGTTCAATGCCAAAAGTACACCTGAATTATCAAGCATAGCATGCATTTCATAAATAGGGGTTGATCGAAAAAACAAGGCAAAAAGAGGTGATGGCTTTGCCTTAAATTTTAAGATGAATCGACCACGCTGCCCTTGATTAATAGCCATAATTGATTTATCAGTTTTGGTTTTTTCTACAACAAAAAACTCCTTGTTTTGATTTAATTGGCTGATATACCTATTTATTCCACGATCAACAATCACAACTGCAAGCAACAAAAAGATGCTCAAAGAAGTAAGTATCTTAGCATTAAAAAGCCCTCTGACTCCAGTATTAAAATTTCTTAGCATGTTGTTCTCCTAAACATTTATTGCACTCCTGTTAAGCTTAACCCTCTTTTTGATCAGTATTATATACAACTTTTTTTGGTGGTGAACAGCAAGTTAGTATAGCCGAACAACTTGCTGTATCACCACAGGTACAGGTGTTCATGACAGCCGACCCAACACGAATCTTGCCCATTTGTACGTTTGATAAATTTAAAATTGTTTTTTTTTTAAGCTTTAATTTTTTCATCTTTTACCTCGCGGTTATTTTTCTTATTGGAATTCTTTTTGAATAGATGGGGATGTTTGATTTTCAAACTTTCTAAGCTTGCTAATGCTGAGAACTGAACAATAGGATATTGGTTTAGATAATAAAAGAATTCGAGCAATTTGTGGTTTTCCAATATCTCTTCACTAAAATTCAAAGAATTGAAGGGTGAGCCATTGCCATCTAAAAGCCAATTAATGTTTACATTATAGGTTTTTCTTAGATTTTGAAGAAACCCTGTTTTAGGTTGAGCTTTTCCGGTTTCGTAATTAAGGTATGCGTGTGATGAGATGTTAAGCTTCTTGGCGATCTCCTCTTGAGATATATTTAGTGTCGATCTAAGTTGTTTCAGACGTAACCCAAACAAATTGTTCATGCGATAATTGTAATACAAAACGAAATATATTTCAATTAAATGATGTGAAAAAAATAAAAAATCAAATTAAGTGAAGTCTTCCCTTGACTTTCATGAAGTTTTAAATTATTATTCCTGCATGAAGGTAAACAATGGAAACGAGTTAGCTGTTGGGCACACCGTTAGGGCTAAGCGGAGTGACCCCGATGTGGTCAAAGCAAGAGAACATTTCTATGCCAACAATGTCGCTTATAGGCGGATATTCAAAGCAAAGTTGGGATACAACGAAATGAGCCAGCAGGCTGTGGCCGATAAATTCAGGAAATCAAAAACAATGAGGGGGCCGGTTGTAAAATGAAAAAAGGGCCTGCAAAATCTAAACACATGATTGCCATCCTGCTTAATAATGAAGCATATTGGATTCCCTACGCGGTTTTTAGAAGATTTTTACGCCTGTCGGAACTCGTATCGAGGGGTATGTCATGACTGAAAGCCGACCCGGAGCGAATACGGAGAATGAAGTCTTAGACGGTGCTGCGGCGACATCGATGCAGTTGGACTTCATCTATTCCAGGATAGAGAAAGAAGAGGTCCTGCCGCAAATTAACTTGTGGATAGAGGAATACCTCGAGAGATTCGATATGTTGGCGGATGCGGTATTTGATACGAACTCTAAGAAATACGAAAAAGTAATGGAGATGTTTAATCGAAGTAAAGAAGAGATCAACAAATTCAAAGACGATCAAAGCCGGATAATGCTGCTAACGAATTTTTTGATGGAATTGTCGAATCAAGTGGATGCGCTGATAGTCGGCGCACAGAGCAGTCAACTCAGGAATTAGGATTTTCTATGAAATACAAAAAAAAGGTTTGCCGTATTTCAAGGATTAAGTATAAGGTAGAGTCGGGAAGGCCTGTTTGCCCCCCGGCAGATCTCCCGGCTCTGCTGCGCAATGTTTTTCAAATATTCTCCCTGTATGTAAATTTTGATTTTGCGGTACGTGTAAAGGTAGAGTGGGGGGATTTGCCGAATTGCACCTCGGGATCCCTCGCTCTACTTTTGTACCATGGATTACCCTCCTTAATTATTAAATTTTGTAGGTCAAACATTTGCGGCAGCGGGGAGACCGGCCCCCCAGCCATCCGTTTTGCCGCGGAGCGGCTTATCGGCCCCCCACGCCGTGGGGTTCCCCGCGCTGCTTTTTGGGAACAACCGCACATATTAAAGTACAGCGGCCAACGTTCAAGTAGAGCCGGAAAGGAAACTTGCAGGGTTTTGTCAGCTTCCCGCTCTACTTTTTTAAATATTAAGGCGTTGAGATATGTTAAGGTCTCACGTATATTACTGTTAGCGATCTTAAGTAGGGAGGGGACGTCAACAGTTCTCAACAGTTTGCCCCTCCCTGCTTGCTATTTGCGAATAAGGTGTGACATTGAATAATTTAACCGAAATGAAAATCCTCACCAACCCCATGGATTTCGATATAGGCTTTGCCGGTATTGCCTCTAAAGACGGGCTAGTTTGTCTCGCGGTTTTCGATAAAGACAAGAATGTTTTAAGAAACACAACTCACCGCAGTAAAATAAGCGCCCAGTCATGTTTTAAGCGATCTTATGGCCGGGAAAATTGTGAAAAGCCCCAATGGTACGATAAAAAAGTCGAATATTCTTCTAAACCTCTTGTGACATTACTTATCGACGGCATAAGCTATTGCGCCTGGGACAAGCTTAATAAAAACCTTCGGTGGAGCGATGAAAAAAAGAAAAAGAGATAGTATTATAGAACGTGCAATAAGTTACCTGATAACGTCCAGTGACGAAAAACTCAGCCGGTTAACAGTAAGGGACGTATCCGGGGAATTAAAAATCTCTTTCCTACTGCCGGCAGTGATTTTTCTACTATCTCGCAGAGAGACCTTCGCCTGTTTTGCAGCGCGGCAAAAGTTATTCAGGGCAGCGCAGCATTTAGAGAAAAATAAAGATATGAATATCGCTGCTCTTTCAAAAAGATTAGGATTCGCCACTCAAGAAGAATTTACAGAGAGATTCGATAACTTCTTTCTTGTAAAGCCCGAAAGGTATTGGGAACTATCCCAAATAAAAGAAAGATACAGTTGGGAGAATTAGCAGGCAGCCGAAAATTTTTATAGGAGTTAATATGAAGAGAAATTTTTTTATTGCGATTGTTTTATTGGCAATCAGTGGTTTTTTGGTATCAAAAGATAACGACCAACGTTCTATGTATTTGAATACGTTCCTGGTCCTGCCCGATTTTACATATGAGCTTTATACTGTCTATGGAGCAGGCATGGGATTTGACTTAAAGAAAAATCTCAGCATCCAGGGCGCTGTGTTTTATTGGAGTTCTAAGAGCGATTATAGCCCTTTTATAAATTCTATATTTTCCGTCACTTTCGATTTGAAGTATCAGCCCTGTGGAAAATGTTTCAGCCCCTATATGCTGTTAAGC
>JAGLSW010000778.1 GCA_023135565.1 Candidatus Aminicenantota bacterium
CACCTTTACCGACCTGAGCACCGATAACGACGGCACCATCGTATCCTGGGATTGGGATTTCGGTGACAGCACCGGTTCCACCGCCCAGAACCCCGTACACACCTTCCCCGCCAACGGCGCCTACAGCGTGACGTTAACAGTCACCGATGATGGCGGAGCCACCGATTACGAAACCAAAGAAGTATATGTAAACGACGGCACTGCCCCTGAAACCTACGTATTCGATATCACACAGGATATCCGGAGAGCCGGCAGCCGTTACTATTCCAACGCCACTGTCACCATCAAAGATTCCGACGGTAATGTCGTACCCAATGCCACAGTCTCCATCACCTGGAGCGGCGTAGCCAGCGGCACCGATTCTAAAGTCACCGGTGCAGCCGGTACAGTGCTCTTTACTTCCGCACAGTATAAATTTGGAACCGGCCCCTACACCATCACAGTAAATAATGTCACCCACGCCACGCTGATGTATAACCCCACTCTCAATAACGAAACATCCGATACTGCAAGTTATTAATACCATAAAGATTTTTCGTTTCTTAAAAACCCGGCAGGCTTTGCTTGCCGGGTTTTTTTTTTGGCGACTAATTTAGGATAGGCGGCCCCTCATAAGCTCCCCACGCCGTAAGGTTTGATTGGGCCGCTGTATTTTCTTTTTTTGGGTCTACCGGTCACTTTTTTCAGATCATCGCAAAAATTTTCAGCTTTTCTAATGCTATCTATCAGTCCCTTGATGTTTTTATTTTTTATATATTTATTGATCTCCTCTATGATATCGTTAAGGGGGGTCACAAACTTCGCTTTACTATAAAGTTTTTCAATCACCACTCTCGTTCCTAAGTGACGATATTTTTGAGCGGCCCGTTCTTTGTAAGAAGGCAGCAATTTTACTTTTTCCCACCATTCCTGCAGCAAAAATTCCATTACGGCATTTTTTTCATCTTCGGAGACGTTTACATTTGCCAGGAAGGTTGCGATTTTATCATCTTTATTCAGCAGTTCGACCATATAGTAGATACCGAGAAGCATATTAACGGCATCGGAATCAAAACCCAGCATATTAAAATTTTTCAACATATCTAATTCTTTTACCAGGATTTTAAATTTTTGCTCTTCCGGGCCGATTATATCTTTACCGGCAATTTTACTACTTCTCATCACATGATCTTTTACCCAATTCAATTTTTTCTTCAGTTGGAAAATCGTAATCGTTTTTTTTATTTTTTCTCCGGCAGCTTTGAGACCTCCTGTCTCCCCGGTTTTAGATGTTGTCCGGTCAACGTGTGGTTCCGTGGTGTTGTGATTCAGACCGGCTTTATCCGCTGCCTTATCGAATCTTTCCCGCCATTTTAATTTTCCCGGTAGTTCTCTTGCTTTTTTTGTGATGTGTTCTTCTTTGGCATTATTTTTTTTCCCTGTCATAGTGCGCCCAGTATTTTGCAAACCCTCCCTAACACCCATTTAAATATCGCGATATAAGCGATGCTGCGATTTATTCAGGGCTCGCGTTTTAGTTAAGGTAAATAACATAAATTAAGCGAAAAATCAAGCTTTCACGAAGTAACTATTCAGTTTTGGAAAAAATTCAAAGCTTTTATAGGGGGCTTTTCGCTTTTTTAAACAAAAGTTTTGTTC
>JAGLSW010000779.1 GCA_023135565.1 Candidatus Aminicenantota bacterium
TCAAAAATATCCCCAAAAACAACAATTCGGGTGAGATTTAGAGAAATAGTTTGTTTTTAACAATATTTCGCGAAATGACTTTTTACGAGACCATCAACACTGAATAGTTACCGATTATTTTCTTTACAGGGAGGGGGAATTGGTATACAATATCCCATCTAAGAAAAAAACCGCCCGAAGGTGGGAGTTTGAACTATGTAAAACATGTTCCTCACTGCCGTCATGAAAGGGCATTAAGGATAATTCATGAAAGATAGAAATGTATATGACAGTATTTTAGATGTAGTCGGTAATACGCCTCTTGTCAGGCTGACGAAATTGAACCACGGTATAGAATCCGACATTCTCGCCAAATTAGAATTCCTCAACCCCATGGGCAGCATCAAAGACCGTATTGCCCGGTATATGATAGAAAAAGCCGAAAAAGAAGGCCGGATAAAAGAAGGACAGTTGATCATCGAGAATTCTTCCGGCAATACTGCCCTGGGGCTGGCCTTAGTGGCCATCCAGAAAGGTTACCGCTTAAAAGTGGTGGTCAGGGACAGCATCAGCAAAGAGAAGATCAACCAATTAAAGGTTCTGGGAGTTGAGATTCATATGGCCGACAACTCTCTGCCCCCCGAATCGCCGGACAGTTACAACAAAATAACTACCCGTATCGTTTCCGAAACCCCGGGTTGTTATTTCCCGGACCAACACAATAACCGGGAGAACAACGAAGCTCATTATTTTACCACCGGCCCTGAAATCTGGGAGCAGATGGAAGGAAAAATCGACTATTTCGTGGCCGGGGTGGGAACCGGGGGCACTCTCTGCGGTACGGCGAAATACCTGAAAGAACAGGATCCCACTATCAAAGTAATCGCCATCGACCCGGTAGGTTCGATTTTTTACGATTATTTCCACAGCCGGAAAATAGTAAATTCCAGTCCTTATTTAGTAGAAGGTTTGGGCGATGAATTCCTGATCGGATGTATCGATTTCGATATCATCGACGATATGTACCGGGTTTCCGATAAGGTCGCTTTCCAACATGCCGGGGACCTGGTGAAAAAAGAAGGTATTATGGCCGGAGGGTCCAGTGGAGCGGCTTTGTGGGGTGTTTTGAAACTGGCCAAAACGCTGGAAAAACCGGCGCGAATCGTGACGATTTTCCCGGACAGCGCATCCCGCTACTTAAGCACCGTCTTCAATGAAGAGTGGCTGAGAGAGAGAAAACTGCTGTAGCAGTTTTTTCGCCTTCAGCATTCGGCCTTCAGCAAACGTGCATTCGCGAACTCTTAGGGGCTCAGTTCGATCATTCATATCGAGGAGCAATACATTCGTCCGCCGCGGAACACCAGGAAGAGCAGGTGACACCCGGGCAGCCGCAGTCCTCATCTTCCTCTATTACTTTTAGATCGCTTAACCGGTACTGTCTAAATTTTAATTGGTGCTGTTTGATTTCAAACTGACTGATTTCCTTTTCCATGGTATAAACCTCCATTATATTTTTTTTAGCGGCGGAAATGAACAACATGCTGCACCTCTTTCAAGTTTCCGCCTGCAGGTGACTTTTCTTTTAAGTTTTGTCTGGAAAAACGCTTATATAAGCAGTCTTTCCCGGTTTGCCGCGCCATTTTACACACCTTTTAGTTGATGTTCTATTTTAATGCCCTGGAAGAATATAGAGTGTAACTCGAAATAACGAAATTACAATCCGCCATTAGTTGTATTTTAGGTTGTATGAGATTTTTTTTTTATAGGACTTAGGTTGTATTTTGCCGCATACGCTTATTTGTTTTTATAGGACTAAAGTTGTATGCGCCACATAGGACTAAAGTTGTATTCTCCCCATCAGCGGCTGTACAGCAGCGTTTTGAAGGACCCGGATTAGAAGTTATTTCTTTTTATTATTAAAGATTTGTTTGCATTTCTTTACTTCACCCTGCCGTTGCCATGTCCTGTATATTCTTTACCCGGGAGAATAAAAAAATATATCGTTAAGATTATGGCTTTTGCTCTTGCAATTTTCTTCGTTTTACTATACAATATTTCTTCAATTTTGGGCTAATTTCTAAACCCGCCATGTGAAAAAAAATCGAACCGGTTCGCCGGTTTTTTTGACAACAATTAGGTGACAAAATGATTACGATTAATGAAGAATTATGTAAAGGTTGTGAAATTTGTACCGACTTTTGTCCGAAGAAAGTACTGGCCTCATCGAATACCATCAACAAAAAAGGCTATTACCTTCCTGCGGCGACACATAAAGATAAATGCACCGGCTGCAGGTTGTGCGAACTGATGTGTCCCGAATTAGCGATCTTGATCTCCAAGGAGTAAAACCCTGAACCGGACACGACTACAAGAACTTAGAAATCGCACCCACTTTTTATTGGGAGACGAAGCTGCAGCCTACGGAGCTCTCTATGCCGGGTGCAATTTTTTTGCCGGCTATCCTATTACACCTGCCTCGGAGATCGCTGAGGTAATGGCCCGGGAACTGCCCCGTTCTGACGGATACTATGTGCAAATGGAAGATGAAATAAGCTCCATATCAGCGATAATCGGGGCAGTATGGGCCGGCGGAAAAGCAATGACCGCCACTTCCGGGCCCGGTTTTTCCCTGATGCAGGAGAATATCGGTTATGCCATCATGACCGAAACCCCCTGTGTGCTCGTGAACGTACAGCGTTCCGGCCCGTCCACCGGCCAGGCTACAAAACCCGCCCAGGGCGATGTGCTCCAGGCCAGGTGGGGCACCCACGGCGATCACGAAATCATCGCCCTCTCCCCCTCTTCGGTACAGGAAACGTTTTCTCTAACTATAGAAGCCTTTAACCTCTCGGAAAAATACCGCACCCTGGTCATCTTGCTTATGGACGGGGAAATCGGTCATCTCAGGGAGAATATCACTTTCCCTCCCTTAGAGGAAATCACCCTGCAAGAGAGGAAGACCGGTCCCGCGGACGCCCCCTCCTTTGGCGGGGCCGCGGTTCCCCCCATGTCTACTTTCGGGCAGGGGCGCTTCGTCCATGTCACCGGCTCTACCCACAAAGAGAACGGCATGCGAGACGTCTCTACCCAGTCCGTGCACCAGGAATTAGTTACCCGGCTGTGCGGGAAAATCCGTGACGCCCGCGGCGAAATATGGCGGATCGAAGAGGATTATATGCCCGGCGCAAAAGTCGGGGTACTGACTTACGGGGCAACTGCCCGTCCGGCCAAAGGCGCCGTATTGGAAGCCCGCAGGCAGGGCACGGCAGTGGATTTTTTACGTCTCATCTCGATCTGGCCTTTCCCCGAAGAAGCGGTAAGAAAATTGGCCGACCGGGTAGATGTTATTCTTGTGCCGGAGATGAATCTCGGTCAAATTTCTCGCGAGGTAGAGCGTTTTACTTCTAAACCGGTGCTGCCTATTTCCCGCATCGGCGGTGTTATCCACCGCGTAGAGGAAATCAAGGACGAAATTATTGCTAATGGATAAATTACACACTCTCCCCCACGCAGTGGGGTTAACAAAAGTTTTTGGAAGTCCGGAAACCTTTTTTCAAAAAGCCCCACAGCGTGGGGTAGCGATAAGGTAATGGCGAAAGCACATTGCCGGACTTTTTATATTCTCTCCGGGGCTAAGAGGTTGGGTGCGCCGCACCCCCGCCGGAGGCGAAGTATTCTAAGTGAAAATTATGAAAGAAGATAAAATTTTTCATCCCAGGGCGAATAAATACCTGCGCACAGAGATGCTGCCCACCGCTTTTTGTCCCGGCTGCGGCTGCGGCACGGTATTAAACGGTTTTTTGCAGGCTTTAGATGAATTAAAATTGGACCCGAAAGAACTGGTTTTTGTCACCGGTATCGGCTGTTCTTCCTGGATTCCCAGTCCTTATTTTAAAGGCGACACCCTGCACACCACCCACGGCCGGCCCATTGCTTTTGCCACCGGCGTCAAAGTGATGAAACCGGACATGAAAGTGATCGTCATTGCCGGGGATGGAGATATCGCCGGGATAGGCGGCAATCACCTGATTCATGCCGCCCGGCGCAACATCGACATCTCCGTTTTTATGGTTAATAACTGGAACTACGGCATGACCGGCGGACAGGTTTCCCCTACCACACCATTCGGAGTTCGCACCGGCACCACCCCTTACGGCAGCGCCGAACACCAGTTGGAAGCCGCCGAAGTAGTGGCGGCAGCCGGGGCAAACTATGTGGCCCGCTGGACCACATATCATGTTTTTCCCATGGTAAAAGCCATGCAGGAAGCCCTCCGGGTAAAAGGCTTTTCTTTCGTGGAGATCATCGCCCAGTGCCCGGTCAGTTATGGGAAAATGGTGAAGATGCGCCGCGGGTCCGATTTTCTAAAGCTTTACAAAGAGAAGTCGGTGAAAGTTGAAAAAGCCCGGCAAATGAGCGATGAAGAGCTCGAAGGAAAAATCGTTGTCGGCAAATTGAAAGAGCGGAAACGCACGGAGTTTGTTTCCACTCTCAGGCAGATTAATGAAAGATTCCGGCAGGAATTGGCGAATTGAAAGGAAAATGAATATAAGATTTAGTGGATTTGGCGGACAGGGGATTATCCTGTCGGGTTATATTTTCGGCACCGCCGCTGTTAACGACGGTAAGAGCGCCTTGCAGACTCAATCCTACGGCAGCGAGTCCCGGGGCGGCGGCTGCCGCAGCGATGTATTGGTCTCGCAAGAGGAGATTTATGACTTAGGCCCTTCTAAGTTCGACGTATTGGTTGCGCTTTCCCAGTCGGCCTATAATTCTTACATCGGCTCCCTCGGGAAGGGCGGTATTTTATTAGTGGATGAAGATCTCGTAGACCCAGGCAGCCATACGCCGCCGAAAACTCATAAAATAAAAGCCACCGATATTGCTTTCAAGAAGTTCGGCAATAAAATCATGGCCAACATGGTCATGATGGGGTTTGTCAATTCGATCCTCGGCGTCATCTCGAAAGAGTCCCTAAAAAAAGCGATCCGGGATAACGTAGCCGAAGAGACCGCTGAATCGAACCTGCAGGCATTTGATGAAGGTTACCGGATGGGCAAAGAAATAAATTAAGCTTCATATGCAGTCTCCGCATACCGAAAACTGTAAAAAAAAAAATTATTAATAGAAATTTACCCCAAAACCAACAAAAATGTTACCTATCTGGGAGAATATTAAGGTAGCATTCCGAAAGCACCTATATAACAACGGAAACAGCCGTTTTGGTGTTTGCTGAAAAATTTAAAAAAAGGGATGGGCAGCGGCAAACAAAAAACTCACACACCAGGAACGCTTTTATATAGGGGGTTTCTCCGTTTTCGTTGAAATGCATCATTAGGTAACAAAATTGTACCTTGACAAATTATAGACTTTGTAAGATTATCTATACCTACGATAAATCTGACCTCTGGCCCTGATTTATGGGAAACGACATTTCAAATTTTTATCATGCAAACTCAACAGTAGAAGTCTACCCATAATCACAGGCTGGGGTTGAAGATAGAATATGATATTTAGTATAGTTCACGCAGCCTAACCGGCGGGAGCTTACCCAAACGACAATATCATAAGGAATAGAAAATGTTAGAATCAAATCGCCTGGAAAAGTTGTGGATTGCAGCTGGTGACAAAGTTGAAGAAAGGGAATATTGGTTGGATAGGTTATCGGGAGAGCTGGTAAAAAGCGGTTTCCCTTATGATTATAAAGAAACAGTTTCGCCAACGGAGCCTTATACTATCGAGAATTTTAGTTTCGCGGATGATGTATCGGCAAAACTGTTAAGTTTAAGCACCGGTTCTGATATCAGGCTTTGTATAACCTTACTTACCGGCCTGATTATTTTAATTTATAAGTATTCAGGTTACCGGGATAAGGATATTATCGTTGGTTCTCCGGTTGTCAGGGATGACGTTGGGATTGAATTTATCAATACTATATTGGCTTTGAGGAATCCTTTAGATGAAAATATGACCTTCAAGGAAACATTGCTCCAGGTGAGGCAGGGTTTTATCGAAGATCATGAGCATCATAATTATCCCATAGAAGTATTGATAAAACAGCTTGATATTACTTTTACAGGCGATGGTTTTCCTCTTTTCGACGCTGTGCTGCTGCTGGAAAATATTCATAAAAGAGAAGACCTGGACCATGTTAGACCTAATATCATTTTTTCTTTTTTAAGGACAGATGGCCGGGTTGCCGGGCATGTAGAGTACAATTCTTTGCTATACGAAAGGAGTACGATTAAACGGCTTACCGGTCATTTGGAAAGCCTTTTGCAGTCATCTCTTGCCGATGTGCAAATAAAGATAACCGACATCGATATATTATCGCCGGAAGAGAAAAAACAGTTACTATTCGAGTTCAACGACAGCGAAGTCGATTATCCCCGGGACAGGACGCTGCCGCAGTTATTCCAGGAGCAGGTTGAGAGAACCCCCGATAATATTGCTCTTGTCGGTGCTGCACCGGGAAGAGGTTTTGCTAACGAAGTATCCCTATCGTACAAGCAGTTAAACCGCAGCGCCGGTTTGTTGGCCGCTTCTCTAATGGACAGCGGCGTAAAACCCGGCAGCCTTGTAGGTATTATGGCAGCGCGTACGGTGGAGATGATCGTCGGCATATTGGGAATTTTAAAAACAGGCAGCGGTTATGTGCCCTTGAATCCCAAAGCCCCCGCTGCCCGGAATAAGTATGTATTGGAGGAGTGTAGAACGGACTTATTGCTCACCACCGGCGGCATATCGAGTAAAAGTAAAAAAGGAGCATTAGCCGGTTGGCCCGGAAAAATCCTTTGCTTAGATGAACTTGCCTCCGGCGGCCAGGGGGCGCCTTTTGAAAAAACTGCCCCCTGGACCCCCGCAAAAACTTTTGTTGAAAAAAAAGAGGCGGACGCCGGCAGCAGCTATATGTCCTATAAGTCCAATAAGTCCTATTCCACCCATTTGTCCTATCCCGCCTATGTCATTTTCACCTCCGGTTCTACCGGCAAGCCCAAAGGCGTACCTATCACCCACGCCAACCTATCGCCCCTGCTGCATTGGGGCTATAAGCATATGAAAATAACCCCCCGGGAGCGCACCTTACAAAATCTCTCTTATTATTTCGACTGGTCGGCCTGGGAAATTTTCATTGCCCTGACCATGGGCAGCGCCCTGCACATGATACCCGAAGAGGTGCTGCTGGACCCCCCCGGGCAACTGCGTTTTATCGAAACAAAAGGAATAACGGTTTTGCATATCACCCCCACCCATTTCCAGGCGCTGCTGAACCTATGCCGGGCCAGGGGGCGGAATTCGCTGGCCGGTTTAAGATGTCTGGCCATCGGCGCGGAGAAGTTGACCTATGATTTAGTAAAACGGACATTTGAGTCGGCAGCGCAGGAGTGCCAGGTATTTAATATGTACGGCCCTACCGAAGCCACCATTATGGCCGCCGTATTAGAGATCGACGGCAGTGACATAGAGAAGTATAAGCATCTCTCCAGTGTTCCCATTGGCGGCACTATTGCCAACGCCGGCCTGTTGGTCTTAGATAAACATATGCAACTTTGTCCCATCGGTGTAGAAGGCGAGTTATACATTGCCGGAGATGGGCTGTCCCGGGGTTATTTAAACAACCCGGAACTAACCGCGGAGAAGTTTGTTAATAGTTCATATAAGTCCTATAGGCCCAATAATACGAAATTATATAAAACCGGGGACCGCTGTCGTTGGCTCGAAGACGGTACCGTCGAGTTTTTAGGCAGAGCAGACTACCAGGTGAAAATAAGGGGCTTTCGTATCGAATTGGGAGAGATTGAGAACCGCTTGTTGGAGCACGAAGAAATAGAAGAAACAGCCGTCATCGACAGGGAAAGGGAAAATGGAGAAAAGTATCTCTGCGCTTATATAGTAGAACGGAGAACGGACGATCGAGCCGAAGGGCGCGCCTTTGGTACAGGATATCCAGGGGCATCCTCACGCACCGCGGAATTGAGGGAGTTTTTATCCGCGTCGCTGCCCGATTATATGATTCCCGCTGTGTTTGTGACCCTAAAAAGGATGCCCTTGAACCCCAACAAAAAGATCGACCGCAAAGCGCTCCCGGAACCGGGAATCGAGGCGCAGGCAGGCGCATATGCCGCGCCCCGGGGTGAAGTAGAAAAGAGACTGGCCGGGTTATGGGCCTCATCACTGGATATAGCGGTAGATCAGATCGGCACAAATACTAATTTTTTTGAAATCGGTGGGCATTCATTAAGAGCAGCCCAACTGGTCTCCAATATTCATAAAGAATTTGAAGTGAATATACCCCTGTCCGAGGTATTTTCCAACCCCACCATCAGTGAATTGGGATCATATATAAAAGAAGCGGCAGAGGATAAATATTTTTCGATAGAGCCTGTTGAGAGAAAAGAGTATTATGTCCTCTCATCGGCTCAAAAACGGTTATTTGTGCTGCAGCAGTTGGATACACAGGGAACCGGTTATAACCTACCCTCATTGATTTCAGTAGAAGGTGAGTTGGATAGAGAGAAAATAGCCGGCGTTTTTATGGGATTGATTCGCCGACATGAGAGTTTTCGTACTTCTTTTATAATGCTGCATGGTGAACCTGTGCAGCGGGTACACAGCCCGGAAGAGATCGAATTTGCATTAGAATATTTTGATTTAACCACAGAGGCGGGCACGGGCCCGCAGCCCATGAACGAGGGCGAAGCGCAGGTTTTGACTGATCCTTCATCACTCGCAATTCATAATTTAGTGCGCCGATTTATACGTCCATTTGATTTCACCCGTGCCCCGCTGCTGCGCGGAGGATTAATAGAACTGGAAGAAACGCGGCATATCTTAATGCTGGACATGCCTCACATCGTATCGGACGGTACTTCCATGGGCACCCTGCTGCGGGATTTTATGGACATCTATGCCGGTGAAGAACTGCCCCAATCCAGGATACAGTACAAAGATTTTTCTAACCGGCAAAACAGCCGCGGCATAAAAGAGTCGCTGCAGAACCAGGAAGCTTACTGGTTGAAACGTTTTTCCGGGGAAGCGCCGGTATTAGACCTGCCCACCGATTTCCCCCGGCCCGTGCAGCAGAGTTTTGCCGGTGATACGTTAAGATTCGAGTTAGGAACAGCGCAGACCAGCGCATTAAATGCCCTGGCCGCCGCACAGGAGGCCACTCTTTTTATGGTGTTATTGGCGCTGTTTAATGTGCTGCTCGCCAAATTGAGCGGCCAGGAAGACATCGTGGTAGGTTCGCCTGTGGCCGGCAGGAGGCATGCCGGGCTGGAAGAGATCATCGGCATGTTTGTTAATACCCTGGCCTTACGCAGTTACCCCGAAGGGGGGAAAACTTTTAAGGAATTTTTAAGTGAAGTCAGGGAAGATAGTCTGGCCGCCCTCGAGAACCAGGAATTTCCTTACGAAGAGCTGGTAGAGAAAGTTAAAGTGGCCAGGGATACAGGCAGGAATCCCCTTTTCGATGTTATGTTTGCACTGCAAAACATCGACATATCCGGCCTGGAAGAAGATACGCCCGGAGCTGCCGGTAACCTGTCACTAAAACCTTTCACTTATGACTTTGGCACAACGAAGTTCGATTTAATTTTCGCATGTGAAGAATCGGGAGAAAAAAAGGGAGACAACAGGAAATTAAATTTTGCAGTCGAATATTGTACCCGGTTGTTTAAAGAGGAAACCATCCGGCGGTTTATCGCTTATTTTAAGCGGTTAGTCGATGTAGTAAGCCGCACACCGGGTATTAAGCTGGCGGAGATCGATGTGCTGTCGCCAGGAGAAAAGCAGCAGTTACTCCTGGAATTCAACCGATTGGCGCCTGATTTTCCTATTGACAGGACTTTGCCGCAGTTATTCCAGGAGCAGGTAGAGAGAACCCCCGATAATATTGCTCTTGTCGGTGCTGAACCGGGAAGAGGTTTTGCTAACGAAGTATCCCTATCGTACAAGCAGTTAAACCACAGCGCCGGTTTATTGGCCGCTTCTCTAATGGATAGAGGCGTAAAACCCGGCAGCCTTGTAGGTATTATGGCAGTGCGCACGGTGGAGATGATCGTCGGCATATTGGGGATTTTGAAAACAGGCAGCGGTTATGTGCCCTTGAATCCCAAAGCTCCCGCTGCCCGGAACAAGTATGTGCTGGAGGAGTGTGCTTGCGGTATGCTGCTCACCACGGGCAGTGTGTTCAGCAGCAGCGATCAGTTGGCTGAATGGCCCGGAGAAACGATACTCTTAGAGCAGCTTGATGAGCTTAGATCCGAAGTGACCGGCGTTGACAGCAGCTATATGTCCTATAAGTCCAATAAGTCCTATTCCACCCATTTGTCCTATACAGCCTATGTCATTTTTACCTCCGGTTCTACCGGCAAACCCAAAGGTGTGCCTATCACCCACGGCAACCTATCGCCACTGCTGCATTGGGGCTATAAGCATATGAAAATAACCCCCCGGGAGCGCACCTTACAAAATCTCTCTTATTATTTCGACTGGTCGGTCTGGGAAATCTTTATTGCCCTGACCATGGGCAGCGCCCTGCACATGATACCCGAAGAAGTGGTGCTGGATCCCTCCGCGCAGTTAGGTCTTATCGAAACCAAAGGAATAACAGTTTTGCATATCACTCCCACCCATTTCCAGTCGCTGCTGAACCTGTGCCGTACCGGGGGGCAGAATTCGCTGTCCGGTTTAAAATGTCTGGCCATCGGCGCGGAGAAGTTGACCTATGATTTGGTAAAACGGACATTTGAATTAGCGGCGCAGGATTGCCGGGTATTTAACATGTACGGCCCCACAGAAACCACCATTATGTCCTCCATGCTGGAGATCGACGAGAATGATGTAGAGAAATATAAGCGTCTCTCCAGTGTTCCTATCGGCGCTGCCGTTGCCAACGCCGACCTGTTGGTCTTAGACCGGTACCTTGCCCTGTGCCCGGTGAATGTGGCCGGGGAATTGTACATTGCCGGCGAGGGGCTTTCTAAGGGTTATCTGAACGATATGGAAAAAACCTCTGCTGCTTTTATAAAAAATGTATATCAAGAAGAAGGCATAAGAGGAGAATGCCTGTACAAGACAGGCGACCGGGTCCGTTGGCTCGAAGACGGCACTGTCGAGTTTTTAGGCAGAACGGACCAGCAGGTGAAAATAAGGGGCTTTCGCATCGAATTGGGAGAAATCGAGAACC
>JAGLSW010000078.1 GCA_023135565.1 Candidatus Aminicenantota bacterium
TTCGCAAACCTAAAAGCCGGATATAAATCAAAAGCTCTGTCCTGCCGCGAAGCGGCTTATAGGCTGGGGACGCCGTCCCCCTCACCCGCTGCCCTGCGGCGAAGCGGCTTATAGGCTCCCCGCCCATGCGGGACGCAGGATGAAACTGTACGCATACTCCGCGGCAGGCAGCCGGTACTCGGGATGAGGCCTGGCCCGCTCTCCCCAACTGGTGTCGCCGCCGACTCCCTGCTGTTTGTAATCTAAATTCAAAGTAACAAGATTTCTTTTTTTCACATGATAAGTATGCCTATTGCGTTTCTCCAAACCGGGGTCGAAATCATCGTTGATAAAATGATGGGCGCATACACTCAAAAACGGCAGCCCTACCGCCATTAAACCGGTTCCCTTTTCGTTGGTCAAGGCCACCCAACGCACATCGGTTTTATTGCCGTTCTCCTGGGGACGAATATAAGGATGGTACTGGTCGATGACGCGGCCCGAATAAAAACCCACAAAAGCGCTGCTCTTCCTGTCCCAATAACTCTCATGGGGGCCGCGGCCAAACCAGGAGATGCGATCAAAGTCCACGGGCAAAGTCAAGGTCATGCCGAAACGGGGAATCTCGGGCAACTTGCCGCTGCCGGGGATAAAACGGCTCGAAACCACGATCTCCCCACTGCCCAATACCCGGTAAGTGGTGTAATAACGGGAGTTCCCGGCAGGAACCACAGCCGACACATGGATGTTTATTTCATAGGGGCTTACTTTTTCTACCGTGACCTTTTCTACTTTGCTATTTTTACCGGCATCACGCCAGACGCGGCAGCGTTTCTGCATATCATTGCCGAAATCATTATCTGTAGGAGCGCGCCAGAAATTAAGCTGCGGCCCGGATTTCAAAAGTTCAACGCCGCGAAAAACCCAGGAGGTCAACCGGCCTGATTCTTTGTCTACAGTAAGTAAAAAATCTTTGCCTTTGATTTTCACGAACCGGGGGCTGTTGTCTATTTTCAGTTTGCCGGTTTTGCGTGGATCCAGCGGCGGCAGAGCTTTGAAAACCGGCAGCTTAAACTGCTCTTTGGCAATCTCGAAACCGGCGGGAACAAGAGGAGATTCTTTTATCGTGGTAAAACTGAGATTTAGAAAATATTCTACGCCGGGCAGCGGCTCGATTTCCGGCAGTTTTAGGTCGAAGGCTCCCGCGCTGCGCGGGCCGGTATTTAACTTTTTCACTTCACCGTTTGCAGCGACTATTTCTTGTGAGTGTGGACCGTTTCGGCTGCCGGCGGTAATCGTCCAACTCATTTTTACGTTATCGAGGCTAATAAAATCATATTTGTTGATAATTTCGATTTTTCCTTTTAATAAGTCTACAGGTTTTACTTTGATGTATTGATAAACTTTTTTTACTTCGTAGATATGGGGGTGGGGTTTGCGGTCGGGAGAGATTAGGCCGTTGATACAAAAATTCTTATCGCTGGGTGTTCCCGGGGGGCCGAAGTCGCCACCGTAGGCAAAAAAAACCACCGGCTCATCGACCCCCGGCTGACCGGTTTTTGCCGCGGAGCGGCTTATCAAAAGTTTTTTGGGGGGTCCAGGGGGGCGATTTTTCAAAAAAGCCCCCCTGGTCGCCGAAGGCAAATCTTTGTTTTCCGGCAAGTGATATGCCTGCAGTCCCTGGTCTACCCAATCCCAGATAAAGCCGCCCTGGAGTTGGTCTTTGCTCTCGATCACATCCCAATAGTCTTGCAAGTTACCCACGCTGTTGCCCATGGCATGGGCGTATTCGCACAAGATCAAAGGCCGCTTTTGTTTTTTATCCACATAGCCCTGGATTTGGCGGATGCGCCGGTACATGGGGCAATAAATATCGGTATAAAATTCCAGGCCGGCATCTTCGCACTGCACCGGTCTGCTTTTGTCGCGCTGTTTTATCCAGCGGTAAGTGGCGTGGAAATTAACGCCGTCGCCGGACTCGTTGCCCAACGACCAAATTATTATACTGGGGTGGTTTTTATCCCGCTCCACCATGCTGATCGTGCGGTCTAAAAAAGCGTGCTGGAATTCGGGGTTGTTAGCCAGGGCCTTATTCGGATCGTATCCCATGCCGTGGGATTCGATATTGGCTTCGTCTATGACATAGAGTCCGTACCGGTCGCACAGTTCATACCAGCGGGGCACATTAGGGTAATGGCTGGTGCGTACCGCGTTAATATTAAACTGTTTCATCAATTGGATATCTTTTTGCATATACTCTTCAGTTACCACCCGGCCGGTGCGGGGTTCGTGCTCGTGGCGGTTGACGCCTTTGATGGTAATGGGCACACCGTTCACCAACAACTGCCCTTTTTTTATCTCTACTTTGCGGAAACCGATTTTGTGGGAGGCCACTTCGATGGTCTTTTGCGATGAGTCTCTCAATAAAATAATTAGCGAATAAAGATTCGGGGTCTCGGCAGTCCACTTCAGGGGATTATTCAGCCTTTTTTCAAAACGAGAGTGCAGCACACCCGCCCGTTTCTTAAAATTAATTTCCCGGTTTAAATCGAAAACAGGGGCCATCTCTTCCCCTGGACCGAAAAGCTTGACCTTCACAAAATATTTCCCGGTTTTTTCCGGCAGGAGGTTTTTTAATTCCACGTCCAGCTTGAAAATCCCGTCCCGTAAGTTTTCGTCTAAATCAGCCCCGGCAAAAAAATCCCGGATGCAGACATTTGGAGTAGAAAACAAAAACACATCCCGCTCGATACCGCTGATTTTCCAGTAGTCCTGCCCTTCTAAATAAGCGCCGTCACTCCAGCGGTAAACTTCTAAAGCCAGGGAATTTTGCCCCTCTTTTAAATAGCCGGTGATATTAAATTCCGCCGGGGTTTTGCTGCCCTGGCTGTAGCCTATTTCGCGGCCATTGACGTAGACGTACACGGCGGATTTTACCCCGCCGAGATGTAGAAAAACCTGCCGCCCCTGCCAATTGCCGGGTATAGTAAAAAATCGTTTATAAGAACCTACGGGATTATATTCGTGAGGAATATAGGGCGGATTGGCCGGGAAAGGATAATCCGTGTCCGTATAAACCAGCACACCGTAACCTTGCAGCTCCCAGTTAGAAGGCACTTCGATATCATCCCAGCCGGAGACGTCGAAATTCGGTTTGTAAAAAAAATGCGGCCTATCGGCAGGTTTCCGCACCCACTTGAATTTCCAGGCGCCGTTCAAACTTTTGTAAAAAGGCGATTTTGCCGGGTCGTTTTTTAACGCAGCCTCGACAGTATCATAAGGTATAAAAAAACAACGGGCCGGTTCTTTGTTCCGCCCCACTACCGCGGGGTTCTCCCAATCGCAAATCTTTGCCGCGCAAAGATCTATATCTGCGAAAAAAATCAAAAATATCAGGAAACTGAATACCATCTTAACTAATTTTTTATTACATTTCATATGCTTGCCTCCTACGAAAATACTTGCCTCCGGCGGCCCTGC
>JAGLSW010000780.1 GCA_023135565.1 Candidatus Aminicenantota bacterium
GAAGTGACGGGGTGTGTTAGCTCGTCGAAAAGCGCCACCGCTCAACGCCCTACCACGCGAATGGGCTTGCTTAATTTCACTCGTTTCCGGGGACGTACTATAAACACTCTTTTGATTTCGGGGTTGAAAAAACATCATTTTTCTTATATTATATATTATTGGAGCGGAAAACTATGGAAGAAAAAGAAAAAAACGCAGCCCATACCTTACCTGCACAAGATATTGAAAAAAAAGACGGCTCTTTTACCGGTTTCGGCCGTAAAACCATGGACGAGATTCTAAAAACCTGGGGCAAAATAAAAAGCAAAACCCGGATCGCCGTCACCGGTAAAATTTCCCCGCACCTCCCCGAAGCAGACGAAAAATATATAAAAAAAATGATCCACGAATGTGTGTTCGCCAAAGGGGGCGATGCCTCCAGTATAGCGCGATCGGTGGAATTAGGCAAACTGTACTTAGAGCTTTCAAAAACCGGGCGGGAAAATTTTAAACGGATCCTGGCCCGGGAATTCGATATAGACAGAGATGAAGTAAACCGGCGGATTAAAGAAGTACAGGAGGCGGAGGCAGACGATAACAAACGCATTAAAGCAGAGATGGCGCTTGCCGCGTCCTTAATCCCCCCGCGGGTGCGGCTTTTAAAACAGTTCAACACCCTGCCCAACGGCTTCAAGTTCTTGATCGATTTCAGGGCGGCTCTTTTCCCCATCAGGAAAGAGAACCCTTACCTAATAAAATTAGACTCGGATTTAAAGAATATCCTCTCTTCCTGGTTCGATATCGGCCTGCTGGACCTTAAGGAGATCACCTGGCAGTCGCCTGCTTCCCTGCTCGAGAAGCTAATCGAATACGAGGCGGTGCATGAAATCCGCTCCTGGCATGATCTAAAAAACCGGCTCGATTCGGACCGCCAGTGTTTTGCTTTTTTTCATACCAAAATGCCTGATGAACCGCTGATATTCGTAACGGTAGCCCTGGTTAACAAAATAGCGGACAGTATTCAGGAGCTATTGGATATAGAGGCTGCCACCTTTGATCCCGAAGAAGCGGATACGGCTATTTTTTATTCCATCTCCAATGCCCAGATGGGGCTAATCGGAATAAACTTAGGTAATTTTCTTATCAAGCGGGTGGTGAGGGAGCTTTCTAAAAAACTAAAAGGTCTAAAACATTTTGCCACCCTCTCCCCGGTTCCCTATTTCCGGAGGTGGCTCGATCCCCTGCTCGAGAAAGGCGACGAGTCGATTTTGACCGCGGGGGAGGTTAAAACCCTGAGGTCGAAAACCGCCAACGGGAATGCCGCCCGGGGACTGCTGGAAGTACTAAATACCCCCTGGAATAAGGCTCCCGGTATAGCGAAAACGCTAAAACCGTCTCTTATGAGATTGTGTGCCTATTATCTTTTAAATGAAAAGAGGGGTGAGAAGGCTTTCGACCCGGTGGCTAATTTTCATTTGACGAACGGGGCGCGCATCGAGCAGTTGAATTGGTTGGCTGATACTTCCGCGAAGGGGATGAAGCAGTCGGCAGGCATGATGGCCAATTATTACTACAAATTAGCGGAGATCGAGAAGAATCATGAGCTTTATATTACCGAATCGGGAATAACCGCGGCAAAAGAGGTGAGCAAATTGATCAAAAAATAAAGCCCGCTGCGCGGGGGGACCGATTGGCCTCCGGCGGCCCTGCCGGGGGATGCCCCCATTAAATTGAAGTTGGGGCCCGCGGCACACCGCACCTTTGAAAAAGTTTAATCAAAACTTTTTATAATTTAGAATCAAAAGCGTTCCCTGCGGCGCCAGGTAA
>JAGLSW010000781.1 GCA_023135565.1 Candidatus Aminicenantota bacterium
TTTTCAAAAGTTTGGCCCCCGGCAGGGCCGCCGGAGGCATAATTTCACATGATTCCTTTATACATGCCGCCGTCGATCAAGATAGTATCGCCGGTTATATAGGAGGCGTATCCGGAAGCAAGGAACGCACATAAAGCGCCGAAATCTTCCGGGTCGCCGATTTTTTGTGCCGGGATGGTATTTTTTACATTCTCCAGGGCCTCTTCATAAGTGGTGCCTTCCCTCTGAGCACGGTCCTGCAGCAGGCTCTTCACCCTGCCGGTCATGATGAAACCGGGGGCCAGCACATTGGCCGAAATATTCAAGTGCGCTATGTCTAAAGAAAGACTTTTGATAAAAGCCACTACGCCGGCTCTCGACACGTTGGAGAGAGCCAGGGTGGGTATGGGCTGCTTAACGGAAATAGAGGTAGAAGCGAGAATCCGGCCCCATTCCTGCTGTTTCATGAAAGGCAAAAAAGCATTCACTAAGTTGATGGTGCTGAGTAGATTCAAGTCTAAAGCTTTGCGAAAATCCGCTTCGGCGAATTCTTCGACCTTGCCTGGAGGGGGGCCGCCGGCATTGGCAAAAAGAATATGACAGGTGCCGAAATGCTCGATCACTTTGTCTTTAAAAGCTTCGATACCGGTTTTAGAGGACACGTCGCAGACTTCGGACAGGACTTCGACGGCGAATTTTTTTCTTATTTGACCGGCTGCTTCGTCGATGGCGGCCCGGTCACGGGAACAGATTGCCAGTTTGACCCCTTCGGCTGCCAGGGCTTCCGCCGCTGCTCTGCCTAATCCCCTGCTGGCCGCGGTAACTACCGCTACTTTGTCTTTAATTTTTAAATCCATAATATTACTCCTCAGCATAATTACTTGCCTTCGGCGAGCAGGGGGCGCTTTTGTAAAACTGCCCCGATGCGGGAGACGCGGTGCGTCTATCCCAATTTTCCACCTTAATTTGTGGAAAATTCCCCCGCAAAACTTTTAATGAGCCGCTTCGCGTCAATTCGGGATGTATCACCAAAAAATGCTTTAAAAATATATATTACAGGAAATCGCCGTTTTTTTCAACTTATTTTTACCCCTTTACAAAAAAAGTTTGTCTTTAATTTACTAAAACAAAACCGGCATCACTCGTATCCGAAACAGCAGTGCCGATCTCTTTAATCTTGATCGTATAGCCGCTTCCAACCGGCGCTGTGCCACCTGCGTATTGTCCAACAGTCCAGGAGTAAACTCCCGGAACCGGGGCAATATCCGCAGCGATAAGCCCTAAGAACACCCCGTCCAGCCAGAGGGTGATTTTTAAACTCCCGGCCACACCCGGCGCATCCCAGGTAATGTCCCGGCTTGAACCGGTCTGCCAGCTTTCTCCCCCATTTGGCGAAGTAACGTTTATACCTTTTATCGTAAAAATGGCGTCACTAAAATCAACCACCGTGGTGCCGATCTCTTTAATTTTGATGGTATAGCCGTTTCCAACCGGCGCTGTGCCGCCATCGTACTGCCCCACTGTCCAGGAATAGGTTCCCGGGGCCGGGTCCACCGGGGTGGCAATGTTTCCTATCAGCAATCCGTTTTGCCAGAGGGTTATCTTTATATTTTCAGACAGCCCGGATGCGGTCCAGTTTATATTTCCAATGGAACCGGCCTGCCAGTTTTCGCCGCCGTTGGGGGAGGTTATGGTAATTACAGGCTGGGGTTCCACAACAGCAAATACCTGGTCGCTGGAATCTTTAAGATCGGGATTATCAACGGAAACCACTTTTATTTTGTAACAATCGTCCGGCAGGGTCATGCCGAAAGGAGCTTCCGGTTCCTCGATGTGGCTGCACATGCCAACCTGCCATTGATAATTTCCTGTATTTTCGATGTTGTCCGCGATCAAATAGTCGGTGCCGGGAATCGTTTTAACCAGGACGAGCTGCACATTCCCGGAAAAATAGGAAGAATCCCAGGTGATATTGCGGATAACGCCCTGCTCCCAGTTTTCGCCGCCGTTGGGAACGGTTACATTGACATCCCCGATGGCAAAGTCTACATTAGAAAAATCATCATAGGATTCGTCCATCATAGAAACTTTGATTCGGTAATCATAGCCGGTCTGGACGCTGCCGTTTATATAATCGCCTACAGTCCAATCGTGCGAGCCGTTTTCGATAGGCAGGTTGGTGGCAATTGTGCCGGCAAAACTATCATTTTTATACAATTCGAGTTTAATTTGCCCGGTCAGGCCGTTAGATTCCCATTTGATCCGGTCGGTTTTCCTGGCAGCCAGGGTTTCGTTTCCTTGAGGGGAGCGAACTCTCAGAAAAGTAGAACCTTCCGGGATATAAATCGCCGGTCCGCCGTAATAATTGCCGCAAATTTTTAGAAAGCTCCGGTAACCCTGGTTTGCATCTGATTTGAGCTCGGAAAAAGTTTTGTCGCCATGACCTACTATGTACCAATAGCCACATTGTAAATAACCGACGGCTCTATCTTCTTCATGTTCAAATTGACAGGTAGGTTCATATATAAATCGTCTAAAAAAATCGTAAGTTTGCTCGAGATTTCCGCCTTCCCATGGATCATGATAGTGTATATTTAAAATGGTTGTTTCGTTATTTTCATTCTCCTCCTTCTGGAAGCCAATAACAATAATAGCATGTTTTTCAAATATATTCCTAAGTACGAACAGGATAGATGGCTGCCCAACGCTAAGTCCGGCAGTAACTCTTGATAACACCATATCATATCCGAAGTTGGTTAAATCATACATGCATTCATATCCGGCAGTAGCTGCATAAAGATTTACACCACTAAACACCTGGTAAAAATACATACCGCAAGTAGGATAGGGACAATCACAAAGAAGTGGATCGTTGGCAAGGAAGTTCTGAGAAATAGCATAATTCCCCTCATATAACCCCCACATCTCGATACAGGCATGGCAGCACCACATAGGTTCTTCCTGATAACAAAATGGGACAGGCAGATCGGCCACAGGAGGGAATACCCCCGGGTCCGGATCTGAATTGCAATTATATGTGAAAATAGAATTTACCAAAATAATTAAGATAATAAAAACTTTTTTTGTCATCGTTTCCTCCGCTGCGTGAAACGTTATATATTATTGAACTTTTTGTAAACGCATAAATCGGTTGTTGTGATTATCAACAAGAAAGATTCTATTCGATATATCCTTATCGTCTGCGCTGTAGTATATCCTGGAATGAGCGGACACAAAGGAACGCAAAGAGGAAAATTCTCCCTTTTCCATGATTTCAAAAATTGAATGTCTCGAGTCCATATAAAAAATTTTGTCCGGCGTTTTTATTTTTAAAACAGGAGAAACAACACGGCCATATTTATAAACCTCATATTCTATGGATTCGATATTTGATTTATTAAGGCGTGATATATTACTGGACACAAAAAATTTTTTCACCTCAGCGATTGACATTAATGGGTATTTTGAAAAATTTTCCGCTGGGAACAAAGCAGTGGCAAATAATCCTGAGTCTTCTAAACCTACCCTGGCAATCACATCCCCTGATTTATCATGGATATCTATTACAATAAACTTTTTTACCCTGTAAGTGGTTTTGTTGGTAACATCGACTATTTTCCCGATATATACTCCAGGATCATCTTCCAATAAACCCGGTAAAAGTTTATCTCCCCTACTGATGTAACCATATGATGGCGAATTTTTCCGTGGTGTGTAAAGTTTTTTAATGATATACTTTAGGTCCGTGATGATTTCTTCCCTGGTTTCGGGATAAGGTATCGGAACATATGACGGGCCTTTGGGATTTTGTAATTCCTGCAAAGGTAATGGGGGGTCTTTTTTTTCCGCATGTAAAAAAAAGCCTAGCGTCAAGACCACCGGGATTAACAACAATAATTTCTTAACAGTCATTATTACCTCCATGCAATTATTTTTATAGTAGTTCTTCATGATGTGCGCCTCACCCGGAAACGAATGAAATTAAACAAAAGTTTTGATCA
>JAGLSW010000782.1 GCA_023135565.1 Candidatus Aminicenantota bacterium
CCCTGCCGCCGGCATGCACCTGGGCTTTGATAACACAGGGATAACCTAACTTCTCAGCAGCGGCAAAAGCGTCCTCTTTGCTTTCCGACATCCCGCCTTCGGGGACCGGGACGTTAAACTGTCTAAATAAATCTTTTGCTTGATATTCGTGAATTTTCATGGTTCTTTTTACTCCCAAATAATTTTTTCACTTTATTTCTCTTTGAAATACTTTATAATTATCGAACTCATCGACTACTTTGATAAAAATGAACTTTTTCGCCCTAAGCGACCGGTGCTGTTTGTGCGACGCAAAATTGAAACTGAAATTCTCGGTTTTGGAATCGTTGATTTTGTCTTTGGGAAAGATAGGATACCAGAGTTCCCCGTCGAAAGAATACAACACTTTGGCAATTAACGAGGTCAGGTCTTTGACGGAAAAGTTGACCTGGCTGCGCTGCAGGGTGAAATCCTCGATAAAGGGGGCGGTGGAGTCGATAATAAAGGGATTGGAGATTTTGGCGTGGCTTTTGGCTGCCGCCGGGGGGTTGGCAAAAGAGTCGCCGGCTTCGACCTTTAACAGGTATTTGCCGTCTTCAAATAGTTCGGTATCCAATTCCAACTTCGTTTCGGTGAGGTTTTCTTTGACAAGGATCCAACTGCTGTCCCCGGTTTTCTGTAGGAAAATATCGTACTTCAATTTGTCGCCGTTGGGGTCTTTGGCCAGCCATCTAACTAATAAATATTTATCTTTTTTCTCTTTTTTCTTTTCGTTTTTTTTGTCCGGGGGGCGGACGGTCTTGGCTTTGATTTTGTAAATGCCGATGCGCTCCACCTTAGGCGACAGGTTGGACTGCATGTAATAGACCCGAAAATTGTCTAAGTGGGGGCTTTTGCCTGAGTTTAAAGAGTTCAACACCGCCTTCACCTGGAAGTAACGCATTCCCTGTATGTTGACAGTGGAATTCTCCGGTTGGGAAAAAGGGGCCGACCAGTCGTTCCAGGTTTTATCGGGAATGTTGGAGTTCCCGGCTCTTATAGAGAGGGTAACGGCGGGTTTGGTTTGGCTGGAGGCATCCCAGTAGAGCCGGCCTAATTTCGATTGTATCTCTAAGTCGAAGACTTCGGAAAAATAACTGCCGGTATTGTTCAGCCGCTCCTCGATTTGGGCGATGGCGGCGGTGTTATTGGAGATGACCGTAAAGCCGCTGCTCTTACCGGCGATTTTAAAAACCTGGGCGGATTCGCTTTCATAAACTATGGAAAAGGTGCCGTCCTCTTTTACCCGGTAGACGCGGCCAAAATTCCCGGTGCCGATCAATACGCTGTCGTCTTTTTTGTCGTAGGCGGCGGTATAGATGTACTCCTCTTTGGACGCCCAAACGCGGTCTACCAAACCGTTAGTGTGCAGGCAGTAGAGGATGCTTTTTTCCGGGGGCGGTTTCTTCGCCGCTTTTTTCCTGCTTTTAAGAAAAGGTTCGAAGCTGCTGCTTTTGCTCCCGGTCCTGTCCCGGTCTACCCCGCGGGCGGCGGAGAAGAAGATATTGCCTTCTTTATCTTCGCAGATGCCTTTGATCTCGTCGAAGGGGGTATCGAAAAGGACTTTGACTTTTCTCTTTTCGATTT
>JAGLSW010000783.1 GCA_023135565.1 Candidatus Aminicenantota bacterium
ATAAATAAAAACGATGAAAACGAAATAGGCAATCTACTCGAGACCGGTAGAAAAAATATCGGGAAAATAAAAGTCGGGGAAGGAGAAATGGCTTTTTTTCTTATGCTTAACGGGATTACACCGGATTATATATCGCGATACAACGCAAGTAGTGGCTTGATCTATCAATGTTTAAGCGATAAACCCGACATATATATTAAAAATAGAAATGGCGATTTACTCAAGACTGTTAAGACTAACTTTAAGAATTGGGTTTTAACTGATGACGATAAAAACGTAATAATGAAGGATTTTATCAATTTACCTGATGATTTGAGAAAAATGTTCAAAAAAAATCTCCCTAAAACAATGCTGGTAATTAAGTCGCTGCATGTCCTGCCCAAAGGTTACTTCGCCGTATATTTTTATAAGAATTGGGAAGAACATGAAATCCGGGTATTTGATAAAGATGGCCAGTTTCAATATAAAGTTGAATTCCCGGAAGAACTATCGAAAAGACCCCCTATATTTACTAAAAACGGGTTTGCCTGTATTAAAAAAGGTGAGGATAGAGACTTGTATGTTGAATACAAAATAACGAATCTGCCTGGAATATTCTCCGAATGATTTTCGGTGACAATTTTGGTACCAAATATCCACAGATTTACTCCGATTTCCGGCGATTTATAGAGGTAGCTTTTTTCAGACTGTGTAAGTCAGTGTGCTACCTCATGGTATATTTTAATAAATTTATTACAAATAATCGGAATAATCCACTACCGCCAGTTTAGGCGGAACGACTCAATTTACCGGTTTGATGCGCTTCTTAAAAAAGCTTGCTTTCTCTAGTAAACGGTTTTTTTATCAAACTGCGGGCTTATAATCCCCAGCTTTCGGTGTACTGCCGCGCAGCGGCTCAAAGGGCGGGTGCGCCGTCCCCCCGCGCAGCGGCTCATAGGTGCCCCACGCAGTGGGTTTTTTTAGCAAACGTTCACGAGGTTTTAATAAATAGAGCGGCAACGATAATCCCGCCGCCTATCAGCAGCCTTAATACATCGCCGCTCTCATTAAAAAAAAGCATCGAACAGGCCACTGCTAAAGGGACCTTCATATTATTGAGCACAGCTAAGGCGCCGATATTCGTCTTTTTGGCGCCGTAGTTCCAGAGAAAAAAACAGACCCCGGAAGCCAACACGCCTAAATATAACAAAGTAAAGACCTGGTTCGGTTCGAGACTGAGGTTATTCCAGCCGCCGGAAATCGCGATAGAAAAAGCGGTAATAAGCAGCGCCCCAAAATAAAGAAAAGCAAATATGTGCCTGTCTTTGATGTCTTTGCGCCGGTTCACGGTTGGGAGCGCCGCCCTCTTGTAAAAAACCTGACCCGCGGCAAAACAAATATTCGAGACCTGGACCAGCAGGAAACCGGCCAAAAGGTCGCCCCGGCCGATATTTTCATACACGATAATGCCTGTTCCCACAGCAGCCGTTAGCGCGGCCAGCAGGAAAAAAAGGTGAAACTTTTTTTTTAGAATATCGTTTAGTAATGTCACATAGAGGGGGGTAAAAATGGTAAATAGAGCCACCTGGTGGGCTTGTAGGAATTGGAAAGAATAAATATAAGCAATATACATCACTCCGAACTGGAACATGCCGATAAACACCAGTTTCGCAGCGAATTTCAGTTCTATGTTTTTAAGTTTCAAAAAGGGAAGGAAAATTAAAAAAGAGATCAGGATGCGGACAAAAGAAACAAAATTAGGGTCCAGGCCGGTGAGGCTGCCTTTGATAAGACCGAAAGAAAAGGCCCAGATGAAAGAAACAATTAATAAGTATATCATATGTAAAAAAAATCAAGTTAAATCGAAACGGATTTTCGGGGAGACCTTGTACCTGGAAGTGACGACAGTTTCCAGGTGGCGCAGGTCGTCTCTTTCTTTTATGATCGACAAAAAAGTATGCAGCGCGGTTTCCGGGGTGTTGTTGTTCTCCGATAGGTGGGATAAAAAAACGTGTTTCAGTTTTGAAGAGGCATGGTCGAGGATAAGAGACCCGGCGTGGTTATTGGAGAGATGGCCGTAGTCCCCGGCGATTCTTCTTTTCAGGTAGGGCGGATAGATTCCCCAGCGGAGCATGTCTTCGTCGTAGTTACTCTCTAAAAAAAGAATATCCGCATCTTTAACCGATTCGATCACATTTTCGCAGGCGCAGCCGGCGTCTGTGACGATGCTGATTTTTTTGCCTTTGTAATGGAAACAAAACAAGGTAGGGTCTACAGCGTCGTGGCATTTGGGCAGGGAGCGGATCAGGGTATCGTTTAGTTTGATGGTGTCGTCGGCTTTGATAAAGTTAAGACCGGGTTCGGCAATAGAAGCTTCGATCCTGTCGTAGGTTTTTTCGGTTATGTAGACAGGCACCTGGAAGCGTTTCAAAAAAACCCGCAGTCCGCGGACATGGTCTGAGTGTTCGTGGGTGATAAATATAGCTTTTAGATCATTAGGAGAGACGCCGATTTGTTCCAGGCGCAAGCATATTTGTTTGCAACTGATGCCGGCATCCACTAAAAAAGCGTCTGCGCCGGTTTTGACAAAAAAGGCATTGCCGTTAGAACCGCTGGATAAACTACATACTTCAATCATCGGGTATTATAACCCATTTTCCGCAAGT
>JAGLSW010000784.1 GCA_023135565.1 Candidatus Aminicenantota bacterium
CGGCAGGGTCGCCGAAGGCAAAATAATAAGGAGTGTAAAAATAATGAAAAAAACATTAATTTTAATCGTGTGTGTAGTTGTTTTATCGAGTCTGAACTGGGCCGGGAAACCCGGCGTTTTTGAGAAGAATTGGGCGCAGTGGCGCGGGCCGTTGTCTACCGGCGTATCGCCCCAGGGTAATCCGCCGTTAGAATGGAGCGAAAGCAAGAATGTCAGGTGGAAAATAGCGCTTCCCGGCAAAGGTCATGCCACCCCTATTATTTGGGGCGACCAGGTGTTTATTGCCACTGCAGTGGAGACGGCTAAAGTAGGCAAACCGCAGGAAAAAGATGAAGGAGAGCAGCGTTCGCATCGCTGGATGTCCCCCACCAAAACAGATAAGATTCAAAAATACATCCTACTTTCGATAGACCGGAAAACCGGGAAAATTCTCTGGCAGAAAATCTTAAAAGAAGAGTGGCCTAGAGAGGGCCGGTCTCATGGTTTGGGCAGTTGGGCCTCGAATTCGCCGGTTACCGACGGTAAACATGTGTATGCTTATTTCGGGTCCAGGGGGTTGTATTGTCTCGATATGAAAGGCAATCTCAAGTGGAAGCGAGATTTCGGTCAGATGAACAAGCGGATGACTTTTGGCGAAGGCAGTTCCCCCGTGCTTTATGGTGACAGGATCATAGTGCAGTGGGATCATGAAGGGCCGTCGTTTCTTTATATTCTCGATAAAAAGACCGGCAAAGATATCCAAAAAATCGAACGGGATGAACCGACTTCCTGGTCGACTCCCTTGGTGGTCGAGTATAAAGGAAAGCCCCAGGTGATTACCGGCGCCACTAAGTTTGTGCGCAGTTATGATCTAAATACCGGCAAATTACTATGGAAAGTAACCGGGCTGACTCCTAATGTCATTCCGCAGCCCATGGAAGCGCATGGTCTGGTTTATTTGGCCAGCGGATTCCGCGGCAATGCGATGTTTGTTATTCGTTTATCGGCAGCCAAAGGAGACATAACCGGCACTGAAGCCATCGCCTGGAAATTAGACAAAAACACGCCTTATACGCCGTCCATGGTGGTTTATGACAATATACTTTATATGCTCAAATCGAACAAGGGCATCCTGTCCTGTTACGATGCTAAAACCGGCAAAGAACATTATAGTGCGCAGAGGTTTGAAGGCATGAGCGAAGTATATGCGTCGCCGGTGGCTGCCAAAGGCCGGGTTTATTTTACCGGACATAAAGGTACTATGTATGTGATCGAGCACAGCGTTAAATTCAAAGTACTTGCCAAAAACCAGCTCGATGATACGTTTAATGCGTCTCCCGCCATTGTGGGTAGTGAGATGTTTTTGCGCGGGTACAAGAACCTGTACTGCATAGCGAAAAAATAATTTTTTTTTGCCTTCGGCGACAAGGGGGGCTTTTTTGAAAAATCGCCCCCCTTGACCCCCCAAAAAACTTCTATTTAGCTCATCGTTTGGGCAATTTCTCCAACGTTTGACAGCGGGCGCAAACGTTTGCTAATCAAAAGTTTTTGTCCAACTTTTTTCAAAAAGTTGGCCGCCGGAGGCGAATAGGGTGGTTTATACCCTGCCCACGTGGTGGGCCGCCGCACCCCTTTAGCTTTTGAAAATTTTCGGGGAAGTCTGTTTGAAAGCGTTGCGGGTATCTACGATAAGCTTGGCGTTTTCCAAAATTTCATCGTAGGGCAAATCCGAATGGTCTGTAATCAACAGCAGCAGGTCATATTCAGCGATTTTATCCGGGGAATATACGATGGATTTTTTCTTAAGCCTGGGGAATTTCCGAAATCCTCTCATCTCCGGCACACAGGGATCGTAATATTCTATTTTTGCTCCTTTTTCGTCTAAGAGGTCGTATATTTTCAAAGCCGGGCTTTCTCTCATATCGTCTACGTCTTTCTTATAAGCCACTCCTACCAGCAGGATTTTGCTGCCATTCAAAGATTTTTCGTGCCGGTTTAGCACCTCTGTTACCCGCTGCACCACATAATATGGCTGATAGGTATTTATCTCACCGGCCAGTTCAATAAAACGGGTATTAAAGTCGTATTCTTTTGCTTTCCAGGTCAAATAAAAAGGGTCGATAGGGATGCAGTGCCCACCCAAGCCGGGCCCGGGATAAAAACTCTGAAATCCGAAAGGTTTGCTGCCCGCCGCTTCGATCACTTCCCAGACGTCGATATCCATGCGGTCGAAAAGCATCTTAAGCTCATTGACTAAGGCAATATTTATAGCCCGGTAGGTGTTTTCCAGTATTTTAACGGCCTCAGCCGCCCGCGTAGAGGAAACGCTAACCACTTCCACGATATGGCTGTAAAGGGCTGCTGCTCTTTCCCCACATCCCGGCGTGTGACCGCCTACCACTTTAGGAATTTTACCGGTAGTGTATTCTTTATTGCCCGGGTCTTCCCGTTCCGGGGAGTAGGCCAGGGAGAAATCTTCTCCTACTTTCAAACCGCTTTTTTCCAGGATAGGCAGCATTACTTCCGCCGTGGTGCCGGGGTATGTAGTGCTTTCCAGGACGATCAGGTGTCCTTTGCGCAGGTTTGCCGCTATCTCTTTTGTTGTTTTTTCTACAAAAGAGAGGTCCGGTTCGCGGTGTTCGTTTAGCGGCGTGGGCACACAGACCAGGATGGCGTCTACCTCTTTTAGTTCCGAAAAATCCAAAGTAGCGCTGAACCTGCCCGATTCCACCCAGTCAGAGATGGTTTGTGAAGGGATGTGCATCAGGTAGCTTTCGCCATTGTTGAGTTTTTCGACTTTTTGTTGGTCGATGTCGAAACCCACCAGGGTAAAGCCTTTGTTAAAAAACTCCCTGATCAGGGGGATGCCTACATAGCCGAGGCCGATGACGCCGACTTTTTCTTTTGGGATATTATTTTCTTTTTTCATTGCCGGTTCCGGGAAACCTATTATGCCATTACATGACGGTAATAAACAACATGTTGTACATATTGCGAATTCCTGCCGTTAGGTGGCTTTTTTTCAAGCGTAGTCTTGAAAAAGCATTATACCATGAACAGATTATTATTAGCAATACAGTTTTCAGTGATCTAAAATTCTTCAGGATTGTATAGGTTTACAGGAAATTAGGCGAATACTCGAAAGCCCCAATAATTCAGCAATAAAAAAGAATATTCTATCTCTATGATGCAGCCCTTAGTTAAAATGGCAACCTTACTATGGGAAAAATTTAAATTTTTGCGCCCCTATGCCGGGAAGACCGGCTAATTTTCCGCCCGGTGTATATTTGGCTTTATTATTGAACAATCGGTTCGACAATATCTTCTATTGCAAGAGCTATCCTGAGTGCCTTATTTAATGCTCCTATTTTTTCATAGGATAGGGTTCCGATATAGTTCGTCAACGAGCTTTTGGGAATACTTATTAATTCATCGCAATAAATGCAGCTATCATGCTTTAAACCTTCTCTAATACCGACAGGCACCTGGGTCGAAATCCCACTATAGTTACTATAAATAGGAGCACATGTAACTGTTGAGAATTTAGAATCGATCAATATCTGCCTGCTTACCACAACAAATACACGATACTTTTTAGGGTCTATTTTTGAACCTTTGTAAACCCTGTATAAATCTCCCCTTTTCAATTGTCAACCTGGTAAGCCAAAACCTCTCCTGCTTCCTTATTTAATTCGTCGAAAGAGTTGTTGATTAATTCCAGGTCGATACGATCCCTGGCGTCCCTTTTATTTCGTTCTATATAATCTTTAATTGCTTCTTCAATAAAAAGCGATCTATTGCCTGAATACTCAAGCATCCTGTCGATTTCATTCAATAAACCTTCCGAGAGTGTTATAGATGTTTTCACTTTCATACTACCAATATACTACTCTTTTGCTTAAATGTCAACAAAAAAAACTGTTATCGGTGGCCGGGACTGCCGAATCCCGAGAGCTGAATAGGGTCAATTCCACCCTGTCCTCTTTTCCTTTTTTTTATTACAGGCTTTACGGTGCTTTTCAGGCTTGATGGCCTCGTAAAAAGTCTTTTTTGAGCAAGATCAGATTTTGAAAACCCTTTGTTATCAGCAGTCTTCATTTTCAGTTTCCTCTAATTTAGGCTCTTTACGACATCATCAGGCTTGAAAAAAAACCTTTTTTCCTTTAAAATATACTCTTTGATAATCACTTTTATACAAAATTAAGGAGAAAAAATGATCGAAGAAGCAAAGAAATTATGGCCGGAATTAGAGTGGATCAAAGATAACGACCTGAAAGAAAAAACCACCAAAACCTGGGCCCTGGCTCTAAAAAGAAGCGTCCTTACCGCCGAAGATTTAAATACCATCCCCTTTACACTCTTAGTGCCGGACTTGAAAGTCACTTTTATGGCACATAAAAGAGCAGTGGTGCATATCGCCAAAGATTGCGGGGAAAAAATGAACCTCTTTTTCAAAGACGACCTGCCGGTTAATATGGACGTCCTGATCGCCGGGGCTATTTTAGCAGACGTGGGCAAACTGCTGGAATACGAAATGGTGGACGGTAAAGCAAAGCAGGGGAATTACGGCAAGTACCTGAGACACCCTTTCTCCGGCGTCTCCCTGGCCGAAGAGTGCGGCCTGCCCGCGGAAGTGTGCCATATTATCGCCGCCCACGCCAAAGAAGGCGACCTGATCAAACGGTCAACCGAAGCTTATGTGGTTCATCATGCGGATTTTATGACTTTCCTGCCTTTCAAAGATAGACTGAAAATTTGAGCATTTTGCCTCCGGCGGCCAAAGGGATATTTGAACATCCGGATTCCTTTCTTACCCGTGCAGCGGGTGTTTTTTTTGGCGCCTGTTGTAACTGTTCAGTTTTGGAAAAAGAAAAATCCAAAGCTTTTGTAGGGGGGCTTTTCGCTTTTTTAAACAAAAGTTTTGTTCAAGCTTTTTCAAAAGTTTGGCCCCCGGCAGGGCCGCCCAATACTGTTGCCTTAAGCATTATTCAATTTTCCCGATCTTCCTTTGATCCACTTGTTTTTCGCCCTCTTC
>JAGLSW010000785.1 GCA_023135565.1 Candidatus Aminicenantota bacterium
CCCGACGGCCAGCAGATGGTGGTGGATTGGTACAGGAAATATGTGGGCACACCTGCTGAAGGCAGCTATATGCCCTGGCTCTATCACCACTACGCCGGGCACGATAATAACCGCGACTGGTATATGTTCAATCTCAAAGAGAGCCGGTTGACCGCGCCGGTGCTCTACCGCGACTGGTTCCCGGAAATCGTCTACGACCAGCACCAGATGGGAAATTCCGGCGCCCGCATGTTTATGCCGCCCTACTCCGACCCGGTGAACCCGAACACCCATTCCCTGATTACGGCGGAAGTGAATATGCTGGGCAAACACGTGGTTACCGATTTGCACCAGCAGGGTTTCAAAGGCGTTATTACCGGTATGCGTTTTAACGCCTTTTTCGAAGGCACTATGTCCAAAACCCCACTGTGGCATAACATGGTGGGCATCCTCTCAGAGATGGCCAGCGTACGTATCGCCACGCCTATTTATTTTCCCCGGGGCAGCCTGGGTTCGTTAGACGCCTCGGTGTCGAAATACTCCCGCCGGACGGATTTCCTCGATCCCTGGGAAGGCGGCTGGTGGCGGCTGCGGGATATTATCGAGTATGAAAAAGCGGCCACTTATTCTATACTCGACTTAGCCGCCGTTTACAAAGAGAAGTTCAAGACGAATTTTTATTCCATGAATAAAGAGGCTATCGAAAGAGGCAAAAAAGAACCGCCTTTTGCTTTCATCGTACCTTTAGAACAGCATGATCCCAATTCCGCGGCGGAGATGTTAAAACGCCTGCGCATCAACGGGGCTAAAATATACCGCAGCAAATCGAAAATCCTTTACGATGGCCGCACCTATCCTGGGGGTACTGTTGTAATCCCCCTGTCCCAGCCCTGCCGCCCCTGCATCAAAGACCTGCTGGAACCGCAGCGTTATCCCAACCTTAAAGAAATACCCCGGCGGCCCGCCGCGGCCCCCTTACGACGTCACCGGCTGGACGCTGCATTTGCAGATGGGCGTTAACATTATCGAAATGAAAACGCCCTTAGAAACCGAACTGGTGGAAACCGAAGATTTCGTCTTTGGCCCGGTAGGTCAAATCGGGGCTGACGCGAAAACTTACCTGTTTGAAAGGAGATACAACAACTCTTTTGCCCTGCTTAACGAACTGCTTAAAAATAAAGTTGAAGTATACTGGTCTGATGCTGAATTCACCGTGCAAAACAAAAAATACCCGGCCGGGACGTTTATCGTTCCAGGGAAAAGCGGCGCCGCCCCGCGATTGAAAACGCTGTCTGAAAAATTCAGCGTGCCGGTTTACGGGGTTAGCGAAGCCCCGCGGGTAAAAAAGACGCAGGCCCTGCTGCCGCGTCTCGGTATCTATCATCCCTGGACTGCCAATAAGGACGAAGGTTGGACCAGGTTAGTGTTGGACAATTTCAAGTATTCATATAAGCAGTTGTATAATAAAGAGATCAAACAGGGCAAGCTGGCCGGAAAATATGATGCTGTTATTATCCCCGATGCTTCGATTGCCGCTATCGTGGATGGCAAAAGAAGGTGGCGGAGTTCATCTTTTGTGGGTTCCCCGAAGAAGCCGGAAAAGTACCGGGGCGGTATCGGCAGAGAAGGCATCGAGGCATTGACTGCTTTTGTGAAAGCCGGCGGCACCTTAATTTGTTTTGGTGAAGCGTCGGATTTCGCCATCGAGAAGCTGCATTTGCCGGCTAAGAATGTATTGAAAGATGTCAAGAGAAAAGATTTTTACGCACCCGGTTCTTTATTAGAGATCGAGTTGGATCTTAGCCAGCCGCTGGCTTACGGGATGCCGCGGCGAACTGCTGTGCGTTTGACCGGCAGTCCCACTTTCAGGCTGCTTTCCCACATCCGGGAGAGCAAAGCGGTGGGTTATTATAACCAGGAGAACCCACTGTTGAGCGGTTGGCTCGTAGGCGCTGAAAAACTGGCCGGGCGAACTGCCCTGGCTGAAATCCCGGTAGAGAAAGGCCGGGTGATATTGTTCGGTTTCCGGGTACAGAGCCGGGCGCAGACGTTCGGTACTTTTAAATTATTGTTTAATGCCATCAACACCAGCAGGGGGGCGGTGCCCCCAGCCTATAAGGGGCTTTCGAGTGACAGATAAGCTTATCGCTCATCAAAAGTTTT
>JAGLSW010000786.1 GCA_023135565.1 Candidatus Aminicenantota bacterium
CGGCAGGGTCGCCGAAGGCAAGAAACCAATTCATTAACTGGAACGCTCTATAGTTTCTGCGCAAAAAAAAAAGGGAGCAGGAAACCTGCCCCCCTTTTTTTATCCTCGATTCTTATTTCTTTTTAACAGACCGGGAAGAAGAACTGGAAGAAGAGCGGGACGACGACCGGGATGACGACCGCGAAGAAGAGCGGGACGATGACCTGGACGACGACGACCGCGAAGATGAGGAACTCTTATAGGAGGAAGACGACCGCGAAGATGAACTCCGCGGCGGCGAACTCCGATAGGAGGAACTACTTTTCGGTTTCGAATAAGATTTATAAGAAGACGAGGGTTTATTTGATTTTAAGGAAGAGTAACTGCGTGATTTAGAAGAATAGGATTTCCTGGGGGAAGTGTAGGATTTGGAAGATGAACCGTAAGATTTTTTTGCGGATGAATAAGATTTGTAAGATCTTTTAGGAGTAGTGTAGGATGATTTGTAAGACTTCTTTTTAGGAGAAGAGGAAGAGGAAGATGAAGAGTAAGACTTATAGGATGAGGACGACGATGAAGGAGAGGTAGAAGAATGAGACCTATATGAGTAAGAGGGGGATTCTTTCTTCTTTTTTATTTTTTTAGTAGCCGTAGAACTCGACTTTTTAGAAGACGAAGACTTCGAACCCGACTTTTTAATGACTTTAGTGGTTGAGCTTGATTTATAACCCGGGGAAGATTTGGTTTTAGGAGAGGAGTATTTTTTCGATACGCCTCCCGATTTGTAGCTCCCCGAGCTGCTTGTTTTATAGCTCTTTTTTGTGGTGCCGGAAGTGCCGGGTGTGTAGCTTTTTTTCTTAATTACCGAAGTTCCGGTTGACTGGCCTGTTTTGGTTGTGGTGGTTCCGGTTGAGTAGCCTTTTTTCTTAAGCACCGAGGTGCCGGTTTGATAACTACCGGGTTTGCCGCTTGTTTTTTTCGAGTATTTATTAGCGTTTTTCTTCAATATGCCGGTGTCCGAATATTTGTACACAGGCCCTTTAGCGCCGGTTTTGGAAATCCCCGTTTTAGATGTCGTCCTGTATTTGTCGGTAGAAAAGATTCCGCCCTGCTTGTAGACCACACTATTCCCTTTGGCGTTGATGACGCTTACTTTAGAAATAGTGGGTTTTTCGCCGGGATGACTACCTTTAAAAGTAAGGTTTTTAGAAGAGATGGCGCTTTTCTTCAAGGCGACCTTGTGAATGTGGGACGAAGATAACTGGTTCTTTTTGACGATAACGTGGCCGCGGGAGTTTACCGGGATGCCGCGCCGGTAATCGTGGTTTCTCAGCCAGCGTTTGTTGAGAACGATGATGGGCCGGTTGTAACGGCTTAAGGGGCTCCAGCCATAGTAACCTCCGTGCCGGCTCCAGGAAACCCAGGCCGGCGACCAGCGATAACCGGGCACCCAGCACCAACCGTCATAATAACTCCAGTGCCACCTGCCGTAATGGTGGGTGTACCAGCCCCAGGTATCATAGGAGTGCCACACATACCCGTAAAAAGGATGGTGTACCCATCTGCCGTGGTAATAGGGGCTCCACTGGGAACCTACATTGTAAGGCACCCAGATATTGGTGTGGTAGGTGGTGTTATATTTCCATCTGCCGTTTCGGGACAATTCATATTCGTAATCTTCGTAACCTTCGTCTAAGTATTTGGAAGAACCGTGGCGGGAATATCCGGCTTCCCTGTTTCTCAGTTCATTCCAGTCGTCGAACTCATCCCCTTCGGAAGAATAGAAATAGTAAGGTCTTTCCCTGACGCGACCGTCGAGCATGACGACCTTCTGGTTCCGCTTTATATTACGGCTGTAATTGTCTCCAGCCACCTCCGCCGTGCCGTCGTAAACGTACATTTCGGTCCGGCCGCCTTCATTCACATTGATGCGATACAACCCGCTTTTCAGGATAAAAATACCGCAGTCGGGAGTTTGCACCTGTATATCTTTCTCATTGTCGAGACTTTCGATGTCCAGGTAAACACCGCCCCGGTTGACCCGGATTATCATTTCCGTTTGTCTCATAGCCGGAGCTTCTTCGAATTCGATTTCAGTATCATTGTCGAGTCTTAGGTAGTTTAACCTGCCGAGATAGAGTTCCAACCGGCCTTCGGTTGTACCTACGGTATCGTTTTCAAAAACCGGGAGATTGATGGCTGCTTCTTCATATCCTTCATCATAGCTGCGTTTGACATAGGCTTCTCCCTGGGTATATTTAACCCGGATCACTTTAGCGTTTTCGTAATATTTAGCTTCGTATGTTTCCGGCCCGGGTGTTTGGGCAAAAGCAAAGAGGCTGAGTAAGATCAAGCTGAACATTAATATAGTTATTTTTTTCATTTTGTACCTCCTAATACACAGCAGGCAATTTTATTGCCAGCATTAAATTTATAAAATGTCCTACTATTAGGACATTTTCCAGGCGCACCTTTTTTTTATGGGACATAGAATCATTATAATTCTTTATTGGGAAAAAATCAATGCCCGCGGCGCGGGCACCCTTTGAGCCGCTCCGCGGCAGGAATAACTCCAGCCCCAGCAATCTCTTCATGTTTTGGCTAATTATTAATTGTGAATTATTAATGAAAAATGGCGGAGGGGGTGGGATTCGAACCCACGGACCCGTTGCCGGGTCAACGATTTTCGAGACCGTCCCGTTCAACCGCTCCGGCACCCCTCCGCTCTTTAAAAAACTTTTTTAAAATCCGGGATGACTCTTCTTGCAGTACCCCGGGTTCTACGCCGATGTCATGATTAAAAACCGGCGGCAGCCTATCAAAGGCGCCGCTGGAATACACACCGGTCTTTTTATCGAAAGCGCCAAAATAAAGAGTCTTTACCCGGGCATGCACTAAGGCGGAATAACACATCAAACAAGGTTCCAGCGTGACATAAATGTCCGAGCCGGTAAGCCGGTAGTTTTTCAGTTTTTTAGCGGCGGCTCTCAGGGCGGCGATTTCAGCGTGGGCGCAGGGATCGCTCTCTTTTATAACAGAGTTGCCGGCGCTGCCGATAACTTCGTTATCCAACACCACCACCGCACCTACGGGCACTTCGTCGTTTTCATAAGCCCGTTCCGCTTGTTCGACGGCTTTCTTCATAAAAAATTCTTTACTTTTCGCTTTCATTTTAGAAGCCATATTGTAATGCAATTTTGCTTTATTTGCAACCCCTAATTTATAAATTGCCTCCGGCGGCCAAAAACCTTTTTGAAAAAAGGTTTCTGGACTTCCAAAAACTTTTCATAAGCGATACGTTTAGGTGAAATTTAGTCGATTTATGTAGGCTGTACAGAGGTTTTCGCATTTTGATGGGGATTTTAGGTCTATCCGGCTTTTGGTGCACTGCCGCGAAGCGGCTTATTGGCTGGGGACGCCGTCCCCTCGAATTTTTTTTTTGTAGCGGCGATTACGGGTTCGACTATGTTTTTGATCTCTTCTAAATGCGCCTGGGTGTCCGCTTCAAAACGAACCACCAAAGAGGGCTGGGTATTGGAGGCCCTGACTAAAGCCCAACCGAAAGGAAATTTTACCCGGGCGCCGTCGATGTCTATCACTTCATAGTCCTTTTTGAAATGTTCCACGATGTGGGAAACGATTTTGAATTTGACTTCTTCAATGGTGTCTACCCTGATTTCAGGAGTATTGAATACTTTGGGCAGGCCGGCCATGATACCCCCCAGGGTTTGGTCTGTTTTAGAAAGAATTTCCAAAAGCCTGGCTCCGGCATATACAGCGTCATCAAAACCGAACCAGCGGTCATTAAAAAAGATATGCCCGCTCATTTCACCCGCTAAAAGCGCATTCTCTTCGAATATTTTTTTCTTAATCAAAGAATGCCCGGTCTTCCACATGATGGGGATACCGCCCTGCTTCTCTATATCGGCATAGAGAACTTCGGAAGCTTTTACTTCGGAAATAATCTTAGCGCCGGGGTTTTTACTCAGGATATCCCGGGCAAAGATGATGGTCATCTGGTCGCCCCAGAGGATATTGCCATCTTTATCCACTACGCCTATCCTATCTCCATCACCATCGAAACCGATGCCTAAATCGGCACCGGTTTCTTTGACTTTGGCTACCAAATGCGTCAAATTCTCTATCCTGGTGGGGTCCGGGTGGTGGTTAGGGAAAGTGCCGTCAACATCGCAAAAAATATCCACCACTTCCGCGCCTAACTGCTTATAAAGCGGTACGCCGGTAATACCTCCGGTGCCGTTGCCGCCATCTACCACAACTTTTATCTTTTTGTCTAATTTTATATCTTTTGTGACGTAGTCTAAGTAGTCTGGGATAATATCTTTTTTTTCCACACTGCCCGGTTTTTCCGCCGGGAAATCCCCTGCCGCCGCTATTTTATAAATTTCTTTCACCTGGCTGCCGGACTGGGCTTCTTTCCCGACCAGGGCTTTGAAGCCGTTATATTCCGAAGGGTTGTGTGAAGCGGTTATCACCAATCCGCCGCCCAGGTTCATTTTAAACACTGCGTAATACATAAGCGGCGTGGGAGCCAGCCCGATATCCACTACATGAAGACCGTATTTAGAGAGATTGCGTACTACTATGTCTTTAATATGGTCTGAACTTGGCCTACCGTCCATGGCAACCGCTACCTTCTTTTTATTTTCTCTTACAAATACAGCGGCAAAAGCAGAGGCGATCCTCTCTACCACATCGTCTTGCAGTTCGGTTTCCACGATGCCGCGAATATCGTATTCTCTAAAAATAGAATTATTTATCTCGTTCATTAAGCCTCCTTGGTTTAGTTGCTGATTATACCTTATTGCCTGCTTTACCGCAACCCCAAAACCGCACCAGCACCAGTAACAGAATTGTGGACAGGCTAATTTTTCGTGCCCGGAGACAACGAAATTAAACAAAAGTTTTTTGGGGGGTCAAGGGGGGCAATTTTTCAAAAAAGCCCCCCTTGTCGCCGAAGGCAAAAAGTAATTTCATGGCTGGGGGCGCCGCCCCCTTGAAAAACATTTTTTTTTCGTTTATAATCCTTTATTGCATTACAAAAAGCGGACGGCGGGGGTCGGCGCCCCCAACCTATGAGAACTGTTACGAAGTTTATAAAAAAAAGCGGCGGAGTGCGGCGCACCCCCGCTTCCCATAAAAGTAACATTATCAACGCTTTTCAAACGCAGCCTTGAAAAAACGTTATTTTACCGCCATGGCATGGCTAAAAGGAGTTGGTTCATGATCGGAGAAACGGTTTCCCATTACAAAATAATCGAACAAATCGGCGAGGGCGGCATGGGCATTGTCTATAAAGCCGAAGACACTAAACTTAAACGCACCATCGCTCTCAAATTCCTTCCCAGGGAGCTAATCCGCGACCAGGAATCCAGGGCGCGGTTCGTCCAGGAAGCCCAGGCCGCTGCGTCCCTAAATAACCCCAACATCGTTACCATCCACGAAATCGATGAATACCGGGGAGATGTTTATATCGCCATGGAATACGTGGAAGGCCAAACCCTGAAAGAAAAAATAACCGACGATTCCGTCTCCTTAGATACGCGAAAACGGATATCCGCCGGGGAACGCCGGGTGATGCCCTTAGAAATAGGGGCGGTGGTGGATATTGCCACACAGGTCTGTAAAGGGTTGGCGGCAGCACATAAAGTAGGCATCGTTCACCGGGACATCAAACCGCAAAATATTATCATCAGCGAAGAAGGTGTGGTTAAAATTCTCGATTTCGGTGTGGCAAAACTCACCAGGGAAACCAATATAACCAAAGAAATATCAACTATCGGCACCCCCCATTATATACCGCCGGAAGCAATGACCGGCAAACCCACGGATCAACGGGCAGACCTCTGGGCTTTAGGAGTTGTGCTTTATGAAATGCTGACCGCGGAATTGCCCTTTTATGCGGAAAATGTGCAGTCCGTCCTTTACGCCATCGTCAACGAAAGCCCCATACCACCCTCGGATTTAAGCGACGATATATCGAGAGATTTAGAAAAAATCACCTTAAAATGCCTGCGCAAAGACCCGGGAGAACGTTACCAGTCAGTGGAAGAACTACTGGCTGATCTTAGAAAATTTGCCCGCTCCATGCACAGCGATTCCCGGGAACTCAAAGTGAAAAAAACCCGGGAGAGAAAAGAGACGGAACGTCGTCATGCCACTCTTATTTCCGCCGAAATTTCCGGCTATGACGAGATGATCCATAATATGGACGCGGAAGAAGTGGCGGCGGTTATGACCGAATGTTTCGATATGTTTCATGCTGTGGTTGCAAAAAATGAAGGCTGGATAGATAAAATCACGGCCAATAGTTTTATGGTTCTTTTCGGCGTCCCCGACGCAGTGGAAAATGCTCCGAAAAAAGCGGTGCTGACAGCCTTAGAAATGCGCGGGCAATTGACCCGGTTTAATAAAGAGAGAAAATTGCCGGCGCCGTTAAATATCCGCCTAGGAATTAACACGGGCATCGTGATTGCCGGGATTCTCGGCAAGGACGAGAAAAAATATTCCGTTATCGGGGAAGCGGTCAACTTAGTCAACCAGTTGCAAGAAGCAGCCGGGGAAGGACATATCTATGTAGGAACCCTAACTCACAAATACACCAAGTATGATTACCAATATAAAGAATTAAAACCGCAAACTTTCAAAGGTAAAAAAAAGGCGGTGGCGGCATACGAACTGCTGGCCTCGAAAACGAAAGGCGACCGCGCCCGCATGGGCTCCGAAAGAATGATCCAGGCCGGGTTAGTAGGCCGGGAAAAAGAGTTAGACAAATTACAACTGCACTTGATGAGAGTGATCAACGGCGAAGGCTCCATCATCAGCATCCTGGGCGAAGCCGGTATCGGCAAGTCCCGCCTGATAGCCGAAATGCGCACACAGGAAGCGGTCAAGAGAGTCACTTTCCTGGCTGGCCGGGCATTATCCATGGGCAAAAATATCAGTTTCCACCCGCTTATAACCGCCCTCAAAAACTGGGCAGGCATAGATGAAAAAGACAGCGCCCCGGACTCCTACGACAAATTAGAAAAAGCGATCAAATCTGCTTGTCCCGATGTCGCCGGAGAGATTTTTCCCTTTATTGCCACCCTGATGGGCATGAAACTAAACGGCGCCTATACCGAACGTATGGAAGGCATCGAAGGCGAAGCCTTAGAACGGCTCATCAAGAAAAATTTCCGCGAATTAGTAATCAGGCTGGCCCAGCAGAAACCCCTGATTTTCTTAGTCGAGGATTTGCACTGGGCCGACCTGACCTCCATCGAGCTGCTGGAATCCCTTATCCGCCTATCGTTAAAGAACCCCATCCTGTTTATTTTCGTATTCCGCACCGGTTATGAAGAAACGGGCGAAAGGCTGTTAACCACCATCAAAGAGCGCTGCGGCAAGATTTGTGCTGAAATTCATTTAGACGCCTTAAGCCGGGAACATTCCAAACGCCTTATCGCCAGCCTGCTCAAAGTGAAGGACCTGCCGGAAAGTGCGTTGGAACTTATTACGAAGAGAGCCGGAGGGAATCCCTATTTTATAGAGGAAGTGATTCGTTCTTTCATCGACGACGGGGTTGTGGAGCTAAAAAACGGCGGTTTCACGGTAACGGACAAAATCGATTCCGTGGACATACCGGGCTCGATCAACGACGTATTGATGGGCCGTATCGACAAGTTGGACGAGGGAACCCGTTCCCTGTTGAAAACCGGCGCAGTCATAGGCCGCAGTTTTTTCCACAAAATCCTGACCGCGGTAGCCGGATCTGTGGAAGAGATAGACGACAAGCTGGCATACCTGAAAGAAGCGCAGTTGATCCAGGAGCGCACCAGGATGGAGCAGTTAGAGTTTGTGTTTAAGAACACCCTGATCCAGGAAGCGGCTTATGAATCCCTGCTGTTGAAGAAAAGAAAAGAACTGCACCGCAAAGTAGCGGCAGCCATAGAAAGGATTTTTGCCGGCAACCTGCGGGAATTTTACGGCATGTTGGCCTTGCATTACAACCAGGGGGAAGATCACGACAAAGCGGAAATGTATTTGACCAAAGCCGGTGAAGAAGCCATGAAGTCCGCTGCCTCCAGTGAAGCGCTGCACTATTATCAAGAAGCCTTAAAGCTTTATCTCAAAAAATATGGCGACTCCGGCGATCCTGAAAAAATAGCTAATTTGGAAAAAAACATCGCCCTGGCCCATTATAATAAGGGGCATTTTATCGAAGCTGTCGAGCATTTCGATAAGGTGCTGGAGTTATGGGGCGAGAAACCCTCCCAGAGCAAATCGAAAGTGAAGTTGGACCTGCTGCTCAACCTGTCGAGCACCCTAAAAACCCTCCATCTTCCCTTTAAAAGATCGAAGAAGAAGCCCCCGCCGCGGATTAATGATTTAATCGATATCACCCACAAGCGGGCCACCGCTTTAGCCACGGTGGATAATTACCGCATGTTCGTCGATTCCATCGGTTTATTGAGAAGGCTGAACAACGTCGATATCACCATGGTGGAAAAAGGACCCGCCATGTATATCCAGAGCAGCATCCTTTTCGCTTTTGCCGGCATCTCTTTTAAGATCGCCCGGGACTTATTGGAATACCCCAAGGAATATCTTAAAACAGGGGGCAAGCAAGCGGCAAAGGACTATAAATTCGCTAAACTGCCGCTGGGTGTATTATCCGGGGAATGGACGGAAGATCTCGCTTATGATGCGGCGGTAGTGGATGATAGTATCAGGATGGGCGACATCTGGACAGCCATCGTATATCTTCTATGGAGCGGTAAGCTGTGCACAGAGTTGGGTGACTTTGCCGGCGCCCAAAAAATCGTGGATATAATGAAGGATGTTGCCGAGGTTTATGACCATGATTATGGCAGGGTGCGCACCAATTCGGTGTATACCCGGCTATTATTGATATGCAGAAAACTCGATGAAGCGCTTATCGATGCGGAAGCAGGCATTGCTATTTCCGGCAGTGTCGGGGAGAGCATCAACCTTTTGAATTCCATCGGCATAAAAGCCAACATCCAGGTGCTGCAAGGTGATATCGCCGGGGCCGAGGAATCGCTGCGCCGGGCCAGTGAAATCGCGGCCCGGGAAAAGCGGGTGGCTCCCTGGCATATCAGCAGTTTTCACCTCAGTCGATTTTTGTTGGATATTTATCACTTAGAGGAAGGTCTCAAGGCCGGTGATAAAGCTAAGGCCGCGGAATTCCGCAAAAAAGCGGGTAAAAGCGCTAAAGATGCGCTTAAGACTGCGGCGAAGTATGCCCCCAATCGAACTGAGACTTATAAATTAATAGGCACTTATTATCAGTTAGGTGGCAACACGAAAAAAGCGCTGCATTGGTGGGCGGAGAGTGTTCGTACTGGAGAGCGGTTAAAGGCGCTTCCTGAGCTTGCTCGCGCGTATTTAGAGATCGGGAGGAGGTTATCGGCGGAAGGAAGTGAAGTTCGTGAGTTAGCCGGTGTGCCTGCTGAGACTTATTTAGAGAAAGCGCAGGCCATATTTGATAAGCTCGGTCTCCCCGCCGTACCATAGGGGGACGCCCCACTCGCGCCCCGTGCGCACGGGGA